>JBILYY010000280.1:0-2770 GCA_044377495.1 Bacteriovoracaceae bacterium
AAAAATATCTTTTGTATCTTTAAGTCCTGTGACCAAAATTGGTATGGAGTCATACTGGGTTAGATCCAGTACTTTCTGAGCAATCGACTTTAATGCCTGAATTGATTTATAAGGAATTAAACCCACGTGATTAGGAGAAAATAGGCGGGATTTCATATCAATAGAAAATTGATCAAACTCGTAGTGCTGAATGATCTCCAGATGCTGAAAATCACCACGGTAAACCTTAATATCGTAGAGTGAAACATTCACAACTAGATATTCTGGATTAACAAATAATTCTTCTAAAAGTGGTCTGACGTAGAAGCTATTCCCGATAATGCAATAGGGTTCGACCATGGTCTCGAGTGGAATATAACCTTGAAGATCCTCAGAAAGAAAAAAACCATAGGCTTTTTCAGGATGGTTTTTTAAAATTTTAATTATATTGGAAATATTTTTTTCAAGTAGCTTTGCAAGCGAGGGTTTTCCACGAAAAGTTAACTGAAGTTGCATGTCGGCCAGAAAGGGTTCTAGCTCGACAAGATTCGCCTTGTGAGGTTGAAAAAAGCTTAATGTCGTGCCAGATTGAGAATGGAATAACAACTGGTTAAGATTTATTGGTTTCAATTTTTGACCCTCATGGTCTAGAAAACGGCATGTACTCATTATAGCCGAGAGCACAGTTTCATGATAGCGTTTTGGCCATGAAGAACAAGCAAATTGCCTTTGGAATTGACATCGGTGGCACTAATACAAAAATGGGAATTTTTGATTTAGAAGGTAAACTTCTGAGCTTCAAGACAATACCCACTGTAAAGACCGGTGATCCTGCGCTTTTCATTGAGCAGTTAGCTCAGGAATCGCAACAAATGCTGAATAGCGAATTGGAAATGAATCTAGGTGATAAAAATATCGTAGGTTTAGGTGCCGGCGCCCCTATGGCCAACTATTTTACAGGTTCAATTGAGCATGCGCCAAATTTGGGTTGGACGAATGTTCCACTTAAAAAACTTTTCGAAAAATATTTTCTCTGTCCCGCAGTTATTGAAAACGATGCAAACCTAGCAGCAGTGGGCGAAAAGAAATGGGGATCAGGTAAAGACCTAACCGATTTTGTTCTGATTACTTTAGGAACAGGTGTGGGAACTGGCCTTATTTTGGATGGGAAACTCTACCGCGGCTTTAATGCTTTGGGAGCTGAAGGTGGACACATTATCATCCCTCATGAGAAAAAACGCCTTTGCTCTTGCGGTGGGATGAATCACCTTGAAAGTTTTTTATCTGCTAAAGGTATAAAGGAAACAATTTCTGAGCTCACCCACGAAGAATGGACGATTGAAAAACTTGGAACTTTATTTAGAAGTGGTGATTTAAAAGCGACAGCAATAATCAATCAGATCGCAACAGAACTTGCGACAGGCCTCGCCTCTATGGGCGTCTTGTTCGGTCCACAGGCATTTATCATTGGTGGTGGAGTTTCTAAACTTGGCGAATCATTCAATCAAGTCGTTCAAAAAAAACTGGATGAACACATACATTTTTCATTGAAAGGAAAAATTAAAATACTTACTGCCACTTTATCTTCAGATAAAGGTGCCGTTTATGGTGGAGCGGCACATATCTTTGATGAGGTTTCAAAATAATGGAAGTTCCTGTAGACTGGCATTTAAATAATGAGAACAAGGATGCTAAGAAGCTAAATGAGATGGTAACGGCCCTTGCCAAGAAACTTTTTAAATCCATTTCAGAATCTGAGAATGATGAACAAAAATTCGATGCCGTTCACATTTTTTATAGAAAATATTATACGCTGACTTTATCCAAATCTAATCTTGCAACGGGAATCAATAAATCCCCTGCTCGCGACATCATCTTAGATTATCCTTGGAAGGATCTCGAACTTCACCGCTTTACCTGCATGAAGATATGGGAAAAGATTAACCATTGAAATTATCATTTCCATTAATTCTCGCATCAACTTCAAAATATCGTGGATCTCTCCTCGCACAATTGGGCCATCCGTTTGAGGCCATATCTCCAGGTGTTGATGAAGATCAATTAAAATCACAGAATATTACTCCTACTCAATTAGCAGGAGAACTAGCAAAACTTAAAGCTCAAGCCGTTTTTAATAAAAGACCGGAAGCTTGCGTCATCGGTTCTGATCAAGTCTGCGTATTAAATGGTGAGTTGTTAGGAAAGCCTGGCTCGAAAGAAAATGCCATCACACAGTTACAAAAGATGCAAGGAATTCATCACGAGCTTATTACGGCCGTTACAATCCTTTACCCCCAAGGTGAAATCAATTTTCACAATAGAACGCTTCTTTTTATGCGTCCACTAACCTTGTCTGAGATCACTCGTTATATTGACGAAGATTTACCTCTGGACTGTGCCGGTAGTTATAAATTGGAATCCAAAGGTATAAAGCTATTTGAAAAGATTGAAATGGATGATCATACATCAATCATTGGTCTTCCGCTTATTCAACTCAATAATCATTTATTAAAAATCGGCTTTCCTATATGAAATTATATTTTCTTTTTTTTCTTGTTTTATTTCTCGCGGGGTGTACATCTGCCCCCAAAAAAAGAACTGATAAACTCTCCATCCTTCAGGGCATCACTTCAGTTAAAGAGGTCGAGTTCAGTATTCTGGCCTCAGTAAAAAAGGTACTCACTTTTGAACTAAGAAGTGCTGAAGGCGAAATAATTGAACCTGATGAGGTCAAAACCGTTTCAAGACCATTTTCAGAATGGGCCGTTCACAAAGTTGTTTTTGTACGGGA
>JBILYY010000281.1:0-2749 GCA_044377495.1 Bacteriovoracaceae bacterium
TCTTAAATAAATGTAGCGCAAAATCATAAAGGTGAAGAGGAAGAGGGTTGTTTTTATAAAATAAAAAGAAAGAAGGAAGTGCTAGACCTGGGAAACGTTTAATCGGATGCGATCGTTTTTCATTAACAAGTTCATATTTTTTGCTAGTGGCTTCATCGATCAAGGTTAAATCACCATCCAGGCATTTTGTTAAGTTTACCCCAGCTGAAATAAGATCTGACCGCAGAGGCGTTTTAGAATCCTCATCATCCGCACCCCACTTAGGAATGTTTTTTTGTGTTGATAATAATTCTTCAACAATTGCTGGCTCATCTTTTAGTCTTCGGTGATAAGCGTTCATGGCATTGATAGAAAGCTTTGCATTGTCTGGAGGCCCAAACAGCGTGACATGATTTCCCTGAAGATAATCGGGAACTGGTGCGACTGCCTTTGCGCTTGGGGCGTAATAATCAGGTCTTTTTGGACCCACTACGATTCGACCTTCACCATCTTCTAAGCCAAAGACCGTTTTATAATCTGGTTTGGTGAAATCCCTTTTCCATTCGTGATTGAAAGTTGCCAAGGCCTTGGTTCTTTCATCAATAAATTTACGATCTTTAATCCTGCGATTGAGTACCGTATTTAATTCTAATTCAACGGCTTCATATAAATCGCAGAGAAATTGTAGTGAGTCTTTGTTTTCTAGACCACCAGTTTCTCCCACATGCACAAGATTTTCAACTCCAGCATACGGTCGAGCTTCCTTCAGAAGATATTCGAGTAAGGAGTCAGAAATATAATCAGAATAGTAGGGGATGGCTCGTTTCATGGGGTCTAAGTTCCTCTGTAAGTAGAGTATCCGTAAGGATTAAGTAGTAATGGGACGTGGTACTTACGATCAGTATTCTTTACATGGAAAACTACGGGAGAATTCATAAAGAAATGCTCTTCGTTTTTATAATACTCTTCAATCATAAATGTCAGACGATAGACACCCTGCTCTTTAGGACAATTAAAAACAATCCTACCGTCTGCATTGGTTTTATCCGTACCAATTTCTTTCCAGCTTGTATTTGTTTGCTGCTCCAGAGTAACTGTTACTCCTATTGCCGCTGATCCCTTAGTCGTATCTAAAATATGAGTACTAATCATAAACGAATCCTTATTTGAAAATAAACGTTAATGGAGTCATACCATTTTCAGTTACTGTGATTTCTTGTTTTTGAGTCCCATAAACTTCGTGCCAGGCTTCTATGGTATATTTGCCTACAGGAAGATTCTTGATTGTGAATTCACCTTGAGAATTAGTCACAGAGAAATATGGGTGATCCATCACAGCAACATAAGCACCCATCCAAGGGTGGACACTGCACTTTGCCTGAAGAAAAGTTTCCGGTTTAGTGAAAATCTTTGTCTCTCTTTGGCCTTTAGTGGGCATGGCCATATTGAATCTCTGATTGACTGCCGTTATTGAGCGGACATTATGAAAAACTGGATCAGAGTTGATAAAAGTTACTTTTTGTCCAACTCGAGCACCGACGACTCTTGGAGAGTACATACAACCATGCTGATCGAGTTCGACTTCTTCTGTCGGAACATCAGTAAATGTTTTTCCCTCAAGACCACTGACAACGCGAACTAGAACGTTTTGAAGTTTTCCATTATTTACTATGACTTCGTTTGAATACACCGGACCATTAAAGCTTTTTGCACAGGCCGCAGGAAGATTAAGTTTTTTTCCTTGAGGTGGTTTGCCTTCAAAAATAACTGAGCCAGTAATTGTAACTTCAGCACCAGCAGTTGCCGTCACTTGCTCAACTGGCGCAATTTCATGTGATTCAGGCCCTGCAGACACTACTGGTGCTAAATTTTCTGCGGGCTCGCGAGAGAAAATAATAACTCCGACAATTAAAGCAATGCCGATTATGGCCGCTGTCATTGAGCGTTTGGGGTTCTTAAGTCTCACTACAAAGTATTCTCGGATGGCAGCGCCGCCCAAGCTTATAACTAGAAGTATTAACCAGTTGTACTCATGGCCGTAGGTTTGAGGGAAATGATTACTAAGCATAACGAAAATAACTGGCAATGTTAGGTAGGTATTATGAGTTGATCTATTCTTGGCGTTTTTACCCCAGTCTTGATTAACGGCTTCGCCCTTTCTTGATGCTTCAACCATTTTTAGCTGGCGTGGAATGATCCGCATAAAGACGTTGGCCGTCATCCACGTCCCCATCATTCCACCAATATGGATATAGGCGGCTCGTCCACTCAGAGTGTGACAAAGAAAATAGGACATACCCACTAGCCATGCGAGCGTGAGAAGATGTCCAATTACGGGTTTCGTTTTATTAAATTCTCTTTCCCAAACAAAGTCATAGAAAAACCATGAACCGATTAAAGAGAACAGAGAAATTCCCAGGGCCTGATAATAAGTTATGTTCGATACCGACGAATCCATTAGCATGGTGCCTTCGCCCGAGTAGTAGGTAAGTGCTACCAAAACGATCCCGCTCATCCAAGTCCAATAAGACTCCCACTTGAACCAATGAAGATGTTCAGGAACTTTAGTCGGGCCCATGAGAAGTTTTTCAACATGATAAAAACCTCCCCCGTGAAGCATCCAAAGATCACCGACATGCCCTGGTCTTGTGGAATTTTTATTAAATTCAAAACTGCGATCAAGCCACATGAAAAAAATGGATGTTCCAATCCATGTTACGGCAACGGTGATGTGCAGCCATCGTACGAGTAGTAAGATCCAATCAAAAAT
>JBILYY010000150.1:0-8168 GCA_044377495.1 Bacteriovoracaceae bacterium
CACAGCACCCGGACGTGTCGTTGTTTTTGGAGTTTTTGCGGCCCTCGCTGATGTTGTACGTAACGCTTTTAAAGATAGAGTTGATCGAGCAAACAAAAATATTCAGTCTATTGATACAGCAATCACAACTTGGACTAATGCAACCAAAGGCGGTGCAGTGACTGGAGGATCAGGCGGCGATGACCCTACAAGCACTGGTGATTTAAAACTTGCCAATAATAAGTCTTCTAATTATTTACAGCGGCTACCAAGTGTACCTAAATCAGCAAAATGTTTCAGCGCTTCTGCACAGGTCAGTGGGAACTCTTGTAGAAACCCTATGAAATTTAATCGTGGATCTCTTAATTTTAGATCTAGCTTTTTAAATGGTACTGCAAACCAAGCTTTCGAGATGGGGGAAGCTTTTGCAAGAGATGATGGAGCAAGAGCTAGTAGCTTGGCAGCTTCTATGGGTACAAACGCTGCCCGAGTGAAAGCTGAAGCGAAGGGGTTAATTGCTGAGGCCAATGCTGCTCTAATGAGAGGCGGAGGAAAAGCAATTGATTTTGATAAACAGGTAAAAGCTCAACTGGCGAGTTTTGGGCAAGCCAATATGGGTGGTAATGGATCTGGAAGTGCTGGTGCTGGTAGTGGAACACGCGCAAGCTTAGATGAAGACGCTATGGAAAGTGAAAGTTTACCATCATCAGTTGCTGTTTCTTATCCGGGTGCTAGAGGCCAACCAGCAGCAGATCTGGCTTTTCCAGCAGATGAAGGGATTACGACAGAACCGATTGTAGAGGCAAAAGCAGACCAGAATCTTGATGATTTCGAATCATCGGTACAAGATGTCGCCAGAAAAGATGATGTCTCAATTTTTAAACAACTTTCAAATCGCTATATTTTGAATTACACCAAAATATTTGATCGTAAAAAAGAAGAGATTCCTGTCGTGCCAGACGCACCAAAAAAAGAATAAAAGTGCCAACTTTATAAGTCACAAGAAAGCCCCTAAATGGGGCTTTTTTTATTTCAAGTAACTGAAATGACTTCGCTTTATTCTAATCATTGAAGAGCGCATAACGATCTCACTTATAATTAAATCAAGATTATAGATATATAGCCGATAAGATTAATAAGATATTTTTTTCGAGCGAGAACAACTATGAAAACAACTATGACTTTTATCCTTTTTGCGATGATGACTTCGGTGGTGATGGGGCAAAATAACAACAATGGAAACAACAATAACGGAAATAATAACGGAAACGGGAATGGAAACGGGAATGGAAAAGGTGCTCGCTGTGAAGCTCAAGGTACTCTTGATAAATTAAATAAAGAGCGAACAGTTGGGTCAGCAGAGGTTCCCAAGAATCCAACTAAAGAACTTGATCAATGTGAAAAATTGAAGATCATTGCAATTATTAATGACGACGAAGGTGGTTATGATACTTCTGACAACACACCAACGATGGATGGGAAAGCTTCATGTCGAAAGGATGGCGGATACACAATTGATTACAAAGATTGTGTCACTGTTAAAAATTTATATAACGCTGCCGTCTTGGCCGAAACTGGAATGTTTGCAGCTCAAAAAATTATACAGAATGAAAAAAATATAAAACAACAGCAAGACATCGCCGATGCAACTGCTAAAGGTGACGTTCAGTATGGCGCAATTGACGCTGTCATTGAACGTAATAAATTCAATGCAACTATGAATAAAACACAGGCAATGACTTACTCGGCTGCCGTAACGGCGCTGTCGACAGGAATGATCGCGTGGAAAGGAAAAAAATTCCTTTCAAAGTATTGCAGCAAAAAGTTGGATGGGAAATTTACTAAAATGGTAGAGGGGAAAACGGGATTTGCTAATTTTGACTCTGCTCAATGTACTGCAATGGCCGAAAATAATAAAGGTTCCCCTGTTTTCATGAACGACGACGCAAAAATAAGATTCATCGGCGAGCTAGGCATTCTCATTCAAAAAGCAGCAGAAGCAATGAGACGAGCGGGTATTGACGAATCTGTCGCAGAGAGATTTGCAAACCAACCTAAGCCTTCTGGTGGCGAAGGTTCAATTGACTCAGATCCATGCTTTTCTGCCAATCCTCCACCTGAATGTAAAAAGTCTGGTCCTCGAAATATTTCTGCCGGAAACTTTGCCGGTAACACAACTGATTTTGGTTCTGGTAGCGGAGCAAATCAGGATTTTAATTTTGATCCGGATGGAACTTCGGGAACTGGTGCTGATGCCGCAGTGACCGGAGCTGATGCAGAAAAAATTGCAGACATGAATTCTCCATTTGAAAAACAAGCTAAAGAGGCCAGTGGGATTCTAGACCCTGCAGGAGCAGCAAATGTAACTCCTGGTGGAGCAGCGCCTGCGGGTGGAGCTGGTGGTGGTCCTGGCGGCGGTGGCGGTGGTAGTGCCACAATCGGTGATGACCTGGCCGGTGCTGATGGAGACGATAATAAAGATCCTGACATTAAAACAAATAAGGCCTCAGGGAAGTATAAGGCTGGTGGTGGTGGTTTCACTTCGGTCACAAAGGGTGGATCTGAAGAGAATCCATTCGCTAGCATGTTTGATGCTAAAGGTGAAGAAGGTGGAATTGAAGAAGATAGATCAATTGCAAGTGATGATGGCGAAGCTTCCGGAATCTTCCAGAAGATCTCAAAAAAATATGGTCAGGTTCAACAAGAGAAACGTTTAGATACACAGAATGTAGAGTAATGAATCTAAACGAAGTATTTGAATATGAGCTTGTGATCAAAGAGTGCCACTTAGACTCCTTTGGTCACGTCAATAATGCTATCTACGTTCAACTCTACGAAGAGGCCCGTTGGGATTTCATTACTAGAAATGGATTTGGTCTTGATGTGATTCAACGGGATCAAGTTGGGCCTGTTATTCTTGATTTGCAGGTGAGATTTAAAAGAGAAATTAAAAATCGTGAAGTCATAAAAATCCAATCACAGACGCGTGAGATCTTAAGCTCCAAGATGATGGTTCTTGAGCAGAAGATGATTAATAGCGATGGAAAGATTGCTTCTGAAGCGGTCTTTACTGTGGGGTTTTTTGATATGAAAACTAGAAAATTAATTGAAGCTCATCCCAGTTGGCTTAAAGCGGTCGGGGTTTCAGACAACTCTGGCCTTAAAAAGTAATGACCATCCCTTAACTGCGACCGGAATTATCCAGACATCAAATGGAATTCTAAAACGAATCTCACTCTTAAAAATATAAACACAAATCATGACCGAGAGAATGGGTAAAATCCAGACTAAGATTTCTTCGTGCTTAGTGGTGGAGTATTTGAAAAATCTTAAATAAACAATGAGGCCTAGCAAGCAGAAACAGCTGAAATATAATTCATATAATCGCATTTCACTTTTGAGTCTTGATTGATTCGCTGGCCATAGAGTATTACCAAAAAACAGGAAAGGAATTCCTTCAAGTGACTGGATCAGAACGTAGGGATTATTCTTAATACAATTCAATCCTTCATTCATGAAATAAGCTGAATCTGTAAAAGGTCTATCCCAACGTTTCATCGTATCTAAGCGAAGTTGATGATAAAGGGGTGAGAGCCAACTGTAGCCAGCGTTGTCAGCATTGTTTTTAATGGGACATTTGCCCTCTACAAAATTAAGTCCTCCGGCCGAGGCACTTATTTGGAAATGATCGATCTTGCTTTTTGTAAATAGGCCATGCCCAATAAGTCCGGCCGCGATGATAACACAAATAATCACAAGGTTTTTCATGGCTTTGCTGCGATAAAAATAAAAGAGAGTTAATACAAAAAGTGGCCCATAGAAAACATGCGTGCCTTTGGTTAAAAAGGCGATAAAAAAAGTGAGGGCCCATAGTACGGCAAATCTGGTTTTTTCTTTCCGAACAAGTTGTAGTGTGAGCCACGCAAGAATTGTTAAAAATAAAATAAATAAATTTTCAGATAGGGCAAGACCAGTAAAGGCAATCCACGGTAAGTGAACAGAGGCAATCGCAAGACTGACAAGTCCTACCTTTTCTCCCAGAGATTCTTTTGCCGTTTGCCAAAAAAAACACAAAGAAAGTGTACTCGTCAGAATGTGTAGCCATTCCAGAGCAGTTACCCAATCAGCAGTAAAACTTTTTAAGGCCAAAATCACGTAAGGAAAACCTATCGGCTGAAAAAAGTGAGTGGCACGCCAATCACCTATTTTAATTAAATCTGCTACCTTGGCATAGTTGGCCATGTCGGAATAAAAGGAGCTGCTGATTGGATTGATGAATTGGACGTAACCCAGCCTCAATAAAAAACCCAGTGCGATAAGAATGTAAGCTATGCGTGAGTTTTTACTGACCATCAAATTAATGTAAGGGATTTTTGAAAGAAGAGCAAAAAAAAAGGCTGCCCTTGCGGACAGCCTTAGAAGAATCGTTAGAAATTAATCGCAACGGCCATCGTGGTTGTTATCATAACAAGTGTTGTTATCTTGCTGATCGCAGTAACCATCATTGTTATAGTCGTTACAAGTGTTGCCACCATTGTTTCCACCATTATAGTTACCGTTGTTTCCACCGTTATTATAATCATCATAGTCATCATAAGTCGGTCTAGAATAGTCATAACCTTGGTCACGATAAGTCTCAGAACAGAAGTAGCGGTATTCACCACTTTGAGAATTTATACGGTCACGCTCATAAGAACACTGATCATATCCAGCATTACAGTATTGGTTCCAGTACGTCTGGACCACTTGGTGATTGTACTGATCAACTAGCTGATAGTTACAATAGTCGTTAGATGAGTAACGGTTTCTGTATCCGTTATAAACATAGTAAGGGTAGTTATCGATCGTCCAGTAACCATTGTTATATCCAGAAGCTGGATAGAAAATCCAGTTAGCGTAAATATAGTTAGGATATGAGCGGTTAACCCATGAGTACCAGTCATACGTACGGTAGTAACGGATAGAGCTGTAATACGGGCTTGCATACGGCGAATGGTGGTAACTTACGTAGCGAACTGGCGTGTATCCATAAGGATTGTGATAAGTCGTAGTCCCGTAGTTTGTACGAACAGGTGGATTGTAGTTTGGTCCACGAGGAGCACGTGGTTGAGTATATCCACCAGTGTTTGAACCTGGATTTGGATTATAGTTTGGTCCACGAGGATTTGTTGGACGAGTTGGTTGAGTGTATCCACCTTGACCTGAACCTGTTCCGCCACCTGGATTGTAATTTGGTCCACGAGGAGTTGTAGGATTTGTTGGACGAGTTGGCTGTGTGTATCCACCAGTGCTTGAACCTGAACCGCCGCCTGGATTATAGTTTGGTCCACGAGGAGTTGATCCACCAGTTGAAGATCCTGGATTTGATGGCTGAGAAGGACGAGTTGGTTGAGTGTATCCACCAGCGCCTGAACCTGAGCCTCCGCCCCCTGGGTTATAGCTTGGCCCACGAGGAGAACCTGAAGAGCCTCCGCCAGTTGAAGGTGAAGATGGTCTGCTTGGACTAGAAGAACCGCCTCCGCCGCCTGGATTGTAGCGAGGGCCACGAGTTTGGGCCATGGCTTCCTGGACGATTAACGTCGAAAGCAAAAGAACAAATACATTTGATAATTTCATAACGTCTCCAAAAATTTTGATGAGAAGTTTCCAATCCTTATTAAATACATATTTAAAATCACTTATGAAACGACATTTTACTTACAGCGTCGTAGAGCTAAAATGGCACCATGATAAGAGGTTGGAAATACATAACAAATGAGGTTGTAAAATCTACAAAAAAAAATGAGCTAACTTCTTGAAATGTAAGAAGTATCAGAACGCACCGGGTGGTTGGAGTCAGTATGGCCCTGAAGTAGGGATTAAGGTAGGTCAAAACCCATAATATAACGCTGAAAAATCTCATCAGCATGTTCTAAAATAATTTCTTTGAACATGATTTCGCTCTCGATAATGTTTCTTTTGAAAACTGAAAATGTGTAAACATCAATCACCCTGCGCGAGATGGGATAGTAACTAAGATGCCAACGCTCAGGAGAAATTCCTCCATGATCAGTTACGTAAGGCCGAAAAAATCCAAACGCTTTTTTCTGTGAGAGTTGAACGTCTAACCATTCGTGCAGTTTTGTGGCGGGGCCATTATTAAAACATTCTGAGGGGACAAGTTTTACTTCCGATGCAGTTTGCGTGTTGCCATCGAAAATATCGATGTCACTTCCCCAATGATGACGTGAGCATCCTGGAAGTGCTGACCATCTAAGAATAGCGAAAACAATTTGAGTGGGGGAGAGTTGCGAATAATCAAGAGGTCGTTCTTGATCATCAATGAGTTGTCTCTCACCGCTTGCTTTTGCATTCCAAATTTTAAATTGGCGATCGTAATCTCTAAAAGCACTTGCGACTTGAAGATCAAAACCATCATTCTTAGCACTATGCTGGAGCTTTAAAAAATCATGCAACATTTGCTGATGAACTAAATACTTAGTGCCCTCAAGGGGCACTAAGTGTTCTTGCGTTTTTCCAAGAATAATATCGATGTTCATTTAATCTGCGAGTTCTGTTTTAGAAGGAGCATCAACCGGGGCCGTACTATTTTCTTCAAAGAGTCTTCTCATACCACTTCTCTGATATCGGTTACTCAAAACTTCGAAGATATTTGTATGAGAACTTGTATTGACGTCACTATCACCCGTATCAACTTCCTTGCCCATGACATCTGCGATTTCAATATCCTCGCCACTTGCATCTTCAGTCATAACGGCTTCTGGTTCTTCATCTTCACTGTAGCCCGAACCATTTGCAGTTGAGCCGGCCGTATTTATTTTATCAGCTTTGTGTTCTTTAAGTTCCTTATCAAGAGCTGCGGCAGCTCCGGCCGGAGTTGTTGGAAGAGCACTAGCACCAGATCCACCCATTGAAAGGCCAGAGCCAGCTGCTATAAATCCTTTCTCCATGCTCGCCATTAAACCAGCTTTTGCTTTAAAGGCTTTTGGGTCAGTCTTAGCAAGCATATTATCCGCGGCTTTTCTAATGTTTGCAGCATTGATACCAGCAGAATCAGAAATATTTCCTCCGCCGACATTACCGTTAAACAAGTCCTGCGCTGGACCAGCAGCTGTACCCATCATTCTGAATGCTCCAGGGTGAAATCCTCCCATAGAGTAAGCTGAACTTATTTTCATACAAGTTTTTTTGGCGCGACATGCACATTTCGCATCCACTCTTTGGTTCTGATCCAGACAAACTTTATCATCACCTTTATTTCCAAATGGATCATATTTCATATTGGCAAAGGTATTCATGCAGACTTTATCTTTCGCACGGTCTGGATTTCTTCTGTTGTCGGGTGTGTAACAGTAACAAATTGGTTTACACGAATTAGATCTGTCCTCTTCTTTACAATATAGTAAGCCATTAGAAGCAACGAATTCTTCTTTCATTTTACGCAACTTAACAGCTCTATTTTCGGCATTTTCTTGCTGCGTATCCATGTGGTCGATCATAATCCCCATCCATCCTCCAAGAAGACTATTGATGATGATTCGGGTATAGGGTTTACCGATGGCCTTCATGATCTTGCCATCTACCTGGTTAATGTTTTTATCCAGTTCACCTGGGGCCAAAGGAACTCCGCCTTGGGATTTAACCCCACCCATGATCGATTTTAAACCGAGCACTAAAGGTAGTGCAGTACCTACAACTCCGCTAATTTTTCCAAATACATCATTATTTTCGGGTTCAGCAGTGGCAGCAGTGGCAGCAGCGGCAGCTGCCGCGTCTGCAGCAGCAGTGTCGGCAGCTGCACATCCTGTATCTTGAGCATGTGCGCTAGGAATTATAGCGTTCGCGATTTTTTTAGAGACTTCAGTCAGAAGAGGAATTTTTTTCAAGTCTTGTGCTTGATCTTCTTCGAGGTAAGTTATTTTTGTGTAGTTTTCAAACTCAATTGAATTCAATTCGTTCATGAGTTGCAGAAGTTGTTCTGCATCTTTGGCCGTTGAAAGATTGTATTCGGCCACTTTTTTTAGTTTTTTAAAGTCTTGAGTTGAGAGTGAACGAGCAAACTTGGGATCTATGTTGGCCCCATTTGTAGGGGACTCGAATCGAGGATTTGTAAAAGGCGGGTTCGCCTGGTTGTTAGTCCCCCCCCCAGCAGGTTGATTAAGCGGACCTATAAAAGGCTGAACAACTGG
>JBILYY010000282.1:0-2734 GCA_044377495.1 Bacteriovoracaceae bacterium
AGGTGCAAAAGCTGCCCGCAAATTGGGTGATAAATGTCACCAAGGCCATAAGAGGACCACCTAAATACCTTATTCCACATGGAAAGAGTTGGCATCATTCATGCTTTAGAGCTTGTAACAAAGAGAGACGCTAGGATGGTGACTCTCAAGATGCTTACAGGATGTAAGACCAACATTAATAAGGATTATTAATATGAATGCACTAGCAATTCAAAGCAACGTAACAAGCATTTCTGAGGAAGCCAAAACACACATTGCAATTCTTAGCGAACTTCTCAGAGATATAGATCTTGAAGCTCGCATGATGACTTTAATTAAAGCGGAAGAATTCATTCAAGAAAAAGAAGTAAATGAGCTTCAACTGCAATCGATTCGGGTTGATCTGGAACTCGAGCTTAAAAAAGTAAGAAAAATGATATTCATGGTTGAGAAGGCGCAGTATGTGCTGGAAACAGCACTTTAAAAACATCATCGCTAATAGTGATATCGCTCCATAGGTGCTTGAGTCACTTCAAGAATCAAATTGTTTTGATTCACAGTAAGATGACCATGATTGCTTTCGAGGATATCACTAAATTGCTTATGATCAATTTTATCGCCCACTTCCCCACTGGAATCCATGAAATAGATTTTTAGTTTTTCCGATTCTTCGGTCGCTGCAATTTGGATCCACTTCTCTTGTTGATGGCCCAGTCTTTCAATTGACTGGTTAATAAGATTCACAACCAATTGCTCTAACTGACTCCTATGGCCTTTAATTACTTTATACTCAATACCCTTCAGCTTCAATTCAACTCCGTGGCTTCTTAACCTCTGCCCGGTTAGTTTAAACACATCATCCATCAATTCCGAGAGGTCAATAAACTCTTCCTTTTCTGCCTTGTCTGGATAGAGAACTTTCCTAAATGCAAGAACGCTGGCCGCGATACGTTCAGAAGTTCTTATCAAAACGTTGAGTACTTTTTCCTGATCTGGGTATTGATTTTTTTTCAACATTTGACTTAATCGAACCATAATAACCATTAATGCATTATTGATTTCATGAGTAACACCTGCAGCAAGTAAGCGAAGCTCATTGAATTCAACTTCTTTTAATTTTATCGCTTCAGATTTTTCATAAAATTCAGCACGCATACTTTTGCGCTGCTTGAGGCCAGCAATAAAAAAGCTTGATGCCAAGGCAAGGAGTATATACGAAATGATGTTTATAGAAAATTCCATGACGCTATTCTACAAAAAAAATTAATATTAGTTGAATTGATTTAGGCCTAAGGATATCAGACAAGAATCGGTATTATTCCCTGGCCACGCATCGAACTGAAGCAGCATCTTTAAGGTTATCCCCGGTTTCCGTCTTCTCTCCAAATCCATCCCAGAGATAAACGCCTACGGCCCTTGCACGTCTTCTTTTTGTTTTTTTTGATAAAACCGGAGTTGAAGACCAATATGAATGCTCCATATTTGGAAGTGCGGCCTTAATACCATGAGCTGCAGCCTCTTCGAGCTCTCGTATGGTGGGAAGTCGCCATTTGAGAGAATTTAACAACTGATATTCAGAAGCTTCACCTGTACATGCTTTTTGAGAACCATATTGATTAAAATCCATACCAATACGATCTCCCCAGATGAGTTTTGATTTCATATCCTCATAGACGGCAGATCCTTTTTCTGACATCGCAACTAAAGCAAAAGTGCCTTTTTCCTGTGCGCAGTCTTTAATACGTTCTTGAATAGTGTGGCCTTGGAGACCACAAGGTTTAGCGAAGGTGGAGGTCGCTATCAGAAAAGTGAGTAAATAAAAAAATCTCATTCCTTATTATCGACTAAATACTGATAAACTTGAAGGCTAAACATATTTGGCCTATCTCTTAGGTAAGAGACGGGCCAAAACTAAGACTAATCAATAGTTAAATATTCAACTTCGTAACGAACTTTCTTGATTTCATAGGTAAAACGACATGAATTAGTTGGGTAAACTCTAGTCGGTTTAAAAATTGGACAATAATGGATTTAGAAATAACCATGGGTACAGGTTTGGCCATTCAACATTATGCTTGTTTTTAATTTCAATCGATTGAATGACTTTAATCTAAGCTCAGCGCCACCATCGATATCAGTTTTAATTTTCGACTATGCCCGAAGCGTCCCATAAAATGACCCGCGTTGCTTGAAAAATCAGTAAAGACTCCGTTCACTTGAACAGACCCTTGTGGTGAAAGAGCGAAGCTTTCATGCTCAAGGCGAGCAAAGTGGTCCATGCCCCAAGGGTCCTGAATGTGCAGACGATCACCATCAAAGCCTTTAATCACAACGGCGTGTACATTGCCTGCATTTTGATACGAGATTTTTTTTATTCCATTAACTGTAGTTTCATTTTTTTGGAGCGCCTCTACCACGGTAAAGAATCCAGATTTTTTAGATTTAATTAAATTAATTATATCCGTATTTGAAATATAATCATTCTGCGGCCATGAACTTTGTAGCGTCAGATATAAACCCTTATGTGCCACGGTGCTTTGAAAATAGTAATCAAAAGCATAATAGATACTATACAGAGAAGTTCCTCCGTTTCTAAAGTCAGTAGACGCCTCTTCACCAATCTCATAGACAGTTTCATACCAGGGCCTTGTGTCAACACTCTCCAAGAACGAGTTATTAAGACGTGTTTGTCCATTTCGCTCCATCAAAACTGCTGTTAGCAACATGGCAGCTGACGTAGGTGCGCAAAGCCCTG
>JBILYY010000151.1:0-8160 GCA_044377495.1 Bacteriovoracaceae bacterium
TTCACTAGAATATAGTCCAAAGATGTGTTGTCTACTTTGAGGGCGCTACTATCCCAAAATAGGACTAAGACCATCATGGCAGCTGTAGTCCAGCAAAAAATGATGAAGTTCTTATATTGATTCATTTGAAAGAATATTACTTCTAGAATTAAGAAATGCAAACAGTCGTAAAGAAATCTTTATGACGCAAGCCCTTGGTTAAGAATTCTTTATTCAATTTATTAAAAGTTAATGTCGAAATAGGGCCTAGGGATTACCTAGGAGTTATAATGAATATGAGTACGTTTCTATTGCCCGCAATACTAATTTTACTTTGTTCGGGATGCAATAATACTGACGCAGATATTAATGAAGGCGGCTCAGTCGCTGAGTCTTGGAGCTGGAAGTCCCCACAGAAACTTCCTCTTACCCTTACTGGAGATGTGACCACGTTTACTGGACTCCCTGATGACGTTCGCTCTATTGATGGATTTGGCACTTACGCTGCATTCGAATTCCCTTCAGGAATTACGTCAAATGGATCAAATTTATATGTCATAGACAATATGTCAAAAACGATTCGAAAGGTCGTGATTGCGACAGGAGAAGTAACCACAATTGCAGGGTCTCCTGGGATTAGTGCACATACCAATGGCTTTGGTACTGATGCTAGGTTTGTTGATCCATGGACCGCAACAACCAATGCTAACTCACTATTTATAATTGATAGAAGTAACACAATAAGAGTGATGAATCTCGCAACTACCGAGGTCACTACACTTGCAGGACTTTCTGGATCTTCTGGATCTACTGATGGGTTCGGGACTTTGGCCCGCTTCAATGACCCCCTTGGAATCACAACAGATGGAGAAAATCTCTATGTAGCTGATACCGGAAACTCAAGGATTCGAAAAATAGTCATTGCCACTGGTGAGGTAAGTACGCTTGCCGGAGGAATTTCTGGAGCAATTGATGGAGCTGGAGTTAGTGCAAGATTTAATGCCCCAAGCGGTATTGTTACAGACGGAAGCTATCTTTATGTTTCTGATAGTGGCAGCAACACAATTCGCCAGATTGATATAATGACAAAAGTCGTCAGAACGATTGCTGGAGATGCATCTCGTGTTGCAGGCCACGTTGATGGCATAGGGCGATTTGCTCGCCTTAATGATCCATTAGGCATAACAGCGGATAGTTCAAGCCTATACGTCCTTAGTTCAACTGGCTGTACTTTAAGAAAGATAGTCAAGGCAACTGGAGCGGTGAGTACGATTGCTGGTCTAAACAATAGTTGCTCCGTCCTCGATGGTACTGGGGGTGCAGCTCGTCTTGAATATCCAATGAATATATCAACAGATGGAAAATCACTCTATTTCGTTGAAAATAATGTTGTAAGGAAAGCAGATTAATAAGATAAAATTTAAAAAAAGATCCCCTGCCAAAGAGAGACCAACCAAGGGATTATGAATACTGAAAAAAGCATCAACCTTTAATTCATTAACTTTTTCTGGAGACCCGACCCCTACTGATGAAAAACGCAACAGAAATTTTTTCGTCATAAGTAGACCTCTTGCTTCAAGATCCTTCCATCAAATCATTTCTAGAAAATAACTTGGAGCATAGTACTTTTGACGAGATGTTGAATTATCTGAAGTCAGAGCATGGGGTGGATTCGGCGATGGGGGCGAAGATCATAAGTGAGTGGATTCGTACATCAATGAGGACCTGAAAACCCATCGATCTTCTTCGTTATCAAATTTTCCTTTTTCAGTCACTTATTGGTCATAAGCTCCCTCCCTCGGAAAATCTTCTGCCTAGAATGTCTTGGTTTTGATTCCCTCATGGAGCAAGCATAGTAGAGCATGGGGCACATGATTTAATCCCCGCCCGCCTAGAATCTCTCACTTTTGTTAATTCAATAAGAATTGAATACCGACTCCTTCGCCTCGTGCAGGCAAGCTCTCGGCTCCTGCCTTCGCTTGCATACATAACTTCCTGTTAATAACTGTCGGAATACCGTTCATCCTGAACATAACCGGAGGGGAAAACCCGCAATCATTCCTACACATAGAAAGGAAAGGCTATCCTTAAGTTGTTGGAATGTTCAATTGTTACAAAGAATCGAGGTTTTATAGTGGAATGAAATCTCTAGCAAGTTCTAGACTTTCAGTTTCTGTGATTTGAATATCAAATTGCTTTTTAAGAATATTATGTAGTTGTTTTGGATTTTCTATTTTCTCCCTCACATCACCAGATGGACGAAGAATCCAATACTCCTGATTACGAAGAGAGCGAATCTCATCCTTCATGATTCGTGAAGCAACGAGATTGTTAACAAAAATAGCTTTGGGATGTTTATGAGAAAAGAAATGACCTATTTCACAATCGGCCTGCCCATATTGAGCTAATTCAAATTTGTATAAGGAGAAAAAATCTCCATCCTTCATTGTTTGCATATGAAATTCATTTTCTTTAGCCGCAGAAAGCCTAAAGGATCGGTTTTTATCAACCCCATCTTCTTGCTTAAATTTTACAGGCCCTCTTGGTCCAAGAGGGCCAAAACCAACATCCACAACATATTTCTCTCCTTCACATTCAACGATCGAAATACGGTGAGTTAAACCAGGATGTATATCTTGATTATAGATGACTCGGGCAAGGTAAAGTTTTACAGAAAAGCCTAGCTCGTCCAGGATCTCAAAGAGAAGTCCGTTTTGTTCAAAACAATATCCTCCTCGCTTTTGCAAAACGATCCTCTCAAAAAGTGAGTTGAGATCAATGGGCAGATCAAGACCGAGTCGGGGACCAACGCTACAAAAAGCAAACTTTGAAACATGGAGCTCAGTAATCTCATGAAGATAAGCAAGTGTTGGATTTATTTTTGTTAATCCTAGGGCCTTGAGATAATGCGTGGTGATCTCTGAACGTTCCATAAGGCCTCCCCGGCACTTCTCAAGGTGAAAACCAAGATCTTTAAATCATTTCCAGTCGTCGAGTCTTTGTCAATTTAATGAAGTTTAATTTGTTAAAAATAATGATCAGATTTTTACAATATAAAGATTTAAAAAAGAAGTCGGGCAAGTTTCCTAACCAAGACCGTCTCGTAAAATTCAGCCGACTCCGAGAAAAACCTGAAGATTGTCCCTTTAAATAGAGAGAAAAAAGGTCATCCTATCCTAAAAAGGGGTGAGCCTACTTTTCTCGCTGGGTCTGTTCAACACTTATCAAAAGAGCTTGGGTACTCTCAAAAAATGATGCTCACAGTGTTCGTAAGAAATTAGTTAGAAATACAGTAAATGTGAGAGCCATTTGCACCGACTCCGTCACAAACTAATCCGCCATTGTTAATTTCGAAAGTGTAAAGCCCAGTATTATTGGTCCAATCAAAACCAGCATTTTCGCAATCCGCTTTTGAATTTTTCATCTCGGCGATAAAGTCATTGGGATCCACTGGGTTTTTGCATTTCATATTTTTTGGGTACCCAATGAAGCCACCATCGGGATCAACTAGTGAAGTCCAATCTGCACAAGTCTTAATTCGCACATCCACTGAATTATAACCTGTCCAAACCTTGAGCCCGTAACCAGGGTCGTCTGAAGCAAGGAGTTCATTTTTTACTTCGTCCCATCTTGGATCAGATGCAAGATTGCCGGAAATAAATTCTATTAACGAAGTAGCTATAAGAGTTTTGGTATTGGAAGAATCAAAAGCATAAATGCTACCCTTGTCGGTGTAGTTATCTATAACATTATTATCACTTGTGCCCAGTAATGCCTTATACTCTCTGGTTAAACCGACCGTTATCGCTAGATTTTGGCAAATATTATCCGCACCAATTCTTCCTCCAAGGTTTCCGCCATGAGAACTTGAAGAAATAAACAGTCGATGTTCGTTGGAAGAGATACCATCTTCAATTATTTGAGGTGCTTCATTATCTGTTGAAGCGTTATCAACTGCTGCCTTGTTGCAAGACAACAGTTGAAAAAAAAATGCAAAAAGAATAATTTTTTTCACACCTCATTATCGGATAAGATGCCGTCAAATATTAGATTTTTCTTAATCAAACCACTTTTTAGACGCTTGTGCGTATCAACACAAGGCGGGTCTTAGAGCCGTGAAGCATATGCCATATTTCGTTGGCAGGTCTGGACCTCTCTTTTCAATCATGGCAAAAAGCTAAGTTGAAGAGTTAATAGTCGAAAGAATTATCTCGCTAGATGATTTGAGTGAGTTGGCGTTTCAGATCTTCAAAACATGGGCCGAGAGTCCTTAATTTGGAAAATCATCGACTTTCATCGTTTTACAATCTTAACAAAAACAGAATTTCAATGGGCTGGAACGAACATAGCTGAGGACCCCTAAGACTTTCCTGCACATACAAGCAAGTGATCCGCCTATTGCATGAACAACTCGTTTTGAAGTCTATAGAAAGTTCTTAAAAATAGGCCGATGGAATCGCAGGAAAACAACATCTTAAAATCATGATGACCTTGCTTTATAAAGTATGTTTTTATCAATATCTGAAACAACAGTTGACCTTTCTCCGGTTCACTCAATCAATTACATCTTTTGGATATAAAATATAAGACCCTGAAAGAAGAATAAAGTTCTGGCCGCAATATCCGACAAGAATTCATGCCTTTATCCAGAGAGATCCAATGACTGCATTAATAAAAAAAAATGCTGACCCTAATGCTACAGATGAATTTGTTCTTCCCGAGTCTTTTAAGAAAGCGGCACAGGAATTAAAAATTGAGCAACAGGTTGTCACTCAAGAGCTTGAAAAAGCCAAGGCCGAGCCAGTTGTTCGTCAGACGGATGAAAGTACCAGAGTATTCAACCTGAGACAGCACCAGGTTGTTTCAAAAATAAAAGAGCTCGAGCTAAGAAAAGCGAAGGCAGAAAAAGAATTGAATGCTTTACTTCAGCAGAAAAACAGTAAGCTTCACGACGATTTAAAAAAAGTGACAGATGTCCTGGTAAATGAAACAAAAAAAATAGCACCATTCGAAAAAGAACTTAAGAATGGTATGTCTAAAATTTCTAATCTCAAAAACGAAATGCAACAGTTTTTTGAATCCAGTTTAGACGAAAGAAAAAAAAGTTCACATTTTATAGAAGATCAGACCAGAGAAATTCAGCAGCTTGGAGAGTTAGTCAAAGGGACGATGAACGTTTTGGAGAAAGATCTTCACCATATGAATCTTGACATCGAAAAGCTTTCTATGGAGAAGATTGAAATTATTTTCAGCCTCGGCCGACTCAAAGAAGAAGTTTTCGCAAAAGAAAGCGTTATAAGGACATGTGAGTTGAAGCGGGAAGAATTGCAGCAGATTGAGTCAGTCATCGCTCTTCACCAGAAAGAGATTTCCAGTTTTCATGAGGCAAGAGCGAAGTATGAGGTTTTGTTAATTGAAATGGACCAAATAAAAAATAAAAAAAATGAATTCAATGCAGAGATAGAACTGGGAATGCAAGATAAGATGATGATCATTGCTCAAAATACTCGGATGGAGTTAACTCTTTCACAAATAAGTGCCCAGTTGTCCTCAAAAAAAGAGACCCTCAGCTTGATTGAAAAAGAAATCGTGGACGCCAAAAAGAGACTCGAGTCTACCCGGACCGAAGAATTTGATCTCAAAAGCACCTACAAAAATGAGCTTTCTCACTTATCTGAAATTTCTACAGAGATTGCCCAAAGCGAAGGTATAAGATCGGCTGCATTATTGCTGCAAAAAGAAACTTATGATTTTTATAAGATAAAAAAGGAAACCTTCACGAGAGAATTGGAGCTACTAGAAGTTGCTCATCAGGCGAAGATCTCCCAGCTCGGTTCGGAGTTTCAGTCCAAAAAGCTTCAATGGGAATCAGAATTTAAGAGCTTTTGTGAAGGGAAAGAGAATGACTTCAAGTTTCACCTGGAAGCCCTTGATGCTGAGGATCTTGAAGAAATTAAAAGAAAAAAATCGGAGTTATTGTTTCAGGTTGTTGAGCTTGTTGTAAAACAGTCCTTAAAAGAGGGTTTTTCTTCTCTAGAGCAGAAATCAAATGAGGCCAGAAAAGAAGTTGAAACAATTTTCAACAAAGTGTTTGGGAAAACCAATCGGTGGGGACCTTGGTAATTATTCCTACCTAACAGGTAAAGAAAAAAATAAACGTGTATTTTTACAGTTTTTTTCCTAATAGAAATCCCTCCTTTTTAGGAATGGGATGACCTTCGGTCTCATTTTTAAAGGAAATCTTCACGACTTTTTGTCGGATTCGACTAAAATTTACGAGACGGTCTTACTTAAGGATGGCATGTTTAATTAAGATAGAAAAAAGCTTTTCTGATGCTGAATATTCAACGACCACGAAAGTTTTTCCTGATACTCGGAAAGTTACTGATGCGAATTATGTTGATGCTTAACTGGCTTCGATCAAGGGTGGGTTGGATTATATTTTGAGAGTTTCACAGACTCGTTGAGCCCAGTCTCTGGCCGCTTCACCACATACATGCACATTATCGTTTGCAGCAGCACCACCGCAACCTGCAAGCCCTGGAATTAAAACTCGTTTCAAAAGTTCTTTTCCGTCAAAGTAAGGTGAATTTTTCATTATTTCAATTCCAGAAATCAACTGACATCTTTCATTGATTGCAGTTTGAATGAGATTGGTCACGCGTACAACTGCTACGAGACTTCGAGTAGGAACGTTTCTGTGGTCAGCCACTGCCATCTCGAAAGTAGGTGTAACAAAATAGCACTGCGAAGAAGTAATCCCTCTAACTGAAATTTCATTCATCAATAGATCTATTTGTTTTGTGATTTCGGCATCTGTGAGTCCGATCATATTTCCGCCAAACTGAAACAGAATTTTTTGAGGCGAGTGTGCATCCAGCATGGGGCCAATGCGTTTCTTGCATTCCGGAACGGTAGTACCAGAACCAATATTATGTTGAAAGTTATCCGGTGTTCTTTCCATAGTTTCAATCTGGTCCATGGCACCTTTACCCAACCAGTTACCTGGAACAGTTCCACCGCGAGCGTAAAGGGCGAATGTGCCTTCAAGACATGTGGGTAGAAAATTTCCAAAATAACTCTTTGACCAAGTAGCACCGGACTGAGAATCACCTACAATTAATAGATCTACAGGTTCACACTTTGCCCAAACAATTGAATAAGGTAGGATTAAAAAGAATGCGAAGAGGGCGATTGATCTCATCCCTTATTCATAACAAATTAAAATTGAGATTTCATTAACTATGATTAACAATATTTGTCGCGAGGTTAGTAAAAGATACCAAGGAAATAAAGATAAGAGGGGACATATTTTATATTTTTAGATAGTCGAACAAGAACAAACTTAGAGGTCTGTGGATAAAAATGAAACAAACCTTCGTTGATGCATATTTTATACGGTACTCCCTGGACTCTTTGAATATCTCTCTAATAATCTAAGGATATAAATCTTTTCTGACTCGATCTCCCACCGTATTGCCTTCTCCTCAACGAACGCTAATAATTCCATTTTGATCATCAAATGCCGCTCAGTCGCTTACCCCGTCCCAAACAATGGCAGACAATAAAATAACATAGAGAAAAAGAAAGTTTAAAAACGTTGACCCCCTCCTAAATCTATGATTTTCCAAGTATTCAAATGAACCTTGTCATTTTTCAAATTTTCTCCCAATATCGCCTATAATAGACCTTGATGGATAAGTATAGGTTAGTCATATTACAGGAGGAGATGGCCCAGCTCTCCAAAAAAGCGCCACTAATGGAATTAGGGGAGATTTGGCAGACTATCCCCTTCAAGCGCGATATATATAAAATAATGAAACTTGATGTGCTCAAAGATTCTTTTATCTTCCATACGACTTTAAGCTTTGAATTTAAAATAGAATTTCCTGTTTATATAAAAATCAATCATCGAAATCTTATTTTTAAACTTAATCCTGAAGGCTATCGAACTCATCATAATCAATTAATTTGCAAATTCCCTAAAGAAGCCAAGGCGATTGAATCGAGACAATTTGAGCGCATAAAAATGCCAGAGCTTTCTAATGTCATCGTCACACTCAGGCCGACGTCTCTTAAATCCGCCATTGATATTGATGTAAGACTTTTGGACATTTCTCTGATGGGACTTGGAATTGAAGTTTCGAGTCTCAACAAAGACTTCTTCCAGCGAGAAAAAGA
>JBILYY010000283.1:0-2729 GCA_044377495.1 Bacteriovoracaceae bacterium
CCGTCATCCACGTCCCCATCATTCCACCAATATGGATATAGGCGGCTCGTCCACTCAGAGTGTGACAAAGAAAATAGGACATACCCACTAGCCACGTGAGCGTGAGAATATGTCCAATTACGGGTTTCGTTTTATTAAATTCTCTTTCCCAAACAAAGTCATAGAAAAACCATGAACCGATTAAAGAGAACAGAGAAATTCCCAGGGCCTGATAATAAGTTATGTCTGATACCGACGAATCCATTAGCATGGTGCCTTCGCCAGAGTAGTAGGTAAGTGCTACCAATACGATTCCGCTCATCCAAGTCCAATAAGACTCCCACTTGAACCAATGAAGATGTTCAGGAACTTTCGTTGGGCCCATAAGAAGTTTTTCAACATGATAAAAACCTCCTCCGTGAAGCATCCAAAGATCACCGACATGCCCTGGCCTTGTCGAATTTTTATTAAATTCAAAACTGCGATCAAGCCACATGAAAAAAATGGATGTTCCAATCCATGTCACGGCAACGGTGATATGCAGCCATCGTACGAGTAGTAAGATCCAATCAAAAATATCCTGATTCATTGAGGCCTCTGGTCTTGATCAAAAAAAGTAAGTCATTAAATCATTACCAGTATGATATTCCAATGTAAAAACAGGCATTTGTGACTTCCCTTAATAAAGAAAATCAAGCAGTTATACGTTCACAATGAGTCAAAAGTGGGCTAAATATGTGCATGGTTTTTTGCAAGTCCCGACTCCCCATATTTATTCTCTGTAGCCTCGTCGTACATCTTGCGATGATCGCGATACCATTGAAGATTGATTATGACAGAACTCATAAGCCGCAAATGGGGATAACTTTTAGTCGTGAATCAAATGAAGAGGTTAAGGTTAAAGCTAATAAGGTTCTCCCTAAAGTAAAATCTGACGTTATAAGTGAGTCTGTTGTTATACCTGAGACAAAAAGTGTCACTTCAGAAGCAGGCCAAGAAGCAATTTCAGAAGCAGCTCTTGAAACTGCTAAAAATAAATATCTTCGACTTGTTGCTCAATCAATTAATAAAATTAAAAAGTACCCACGCAAGGCCCAAGCTCTTAATCAAGAAGGCACAGTTCTAGTAAGCCTTAAACTCGATAATACGGGAAAGGTTTTAGATTTAAAGGTACTGAAAAAAGGACCGTTTGTTTCACTTACGGATGCCACAATTGAAGCTATTAAAAGCATTGAAAAATTTCCTGTTATCCCAACAGAATTAAATCTTAACGAGATCACTTTAATTATCCCAATTGAATATGTCATTCAAATGTAGCTTGCATTAATTCTGCATGCGATTGATTTTCAGAATGCCGAAAAATTCTGCCACCACACAAAGAAAATAGCCCGAGTCAAACTCGTTCCACTTGACTGAAAACTTGGCCCGGTTTGGGAATTGATGATGGTTATTTTGAAATCCCTCTCCAAATACCAATAGGGCAACAAAATGATTGTTGCGAGAATCATCTGGGGTTTTAAAGTTCTTGCCACCGTATCTGTGCGCAAGAGCATTAACCATCCAGCCTTGTACAGGATGACTCATTATTCCTAGAAAATAACCAAAGCCTACCATGTAGGAGGAGAAAATTAGGCTCAACAATAAAGCTAAAAGTGCATGGGCCAGATAGGGGAGCCAGGATAAATTATGTCGATTCACAAAACCGACTTCAAAAGGAATATCGTCCACAATTTCATTCATCACGCTATCATTTGAAAGCAGGGCATGCTGAATTTTGAGATAGGCCTTGTATTGACCGGCCCAAACACCCATTACGCCTAATTGATTTGGGCTATGTGGATCATCTATTGTATCTGAGTGCATATGGTGAAGTCTGTGCATGCAGGCCCAAATTTTTGGATCTAGGCCTGTAAACCAGGCACCGGATAAGCCAATCCATTTCATCAATTTTGGCCCGAGAAGAATTGATTTATGAGTAAGTCCCCGGTGGTAAAGAACACTGATGTAAAACATGTTGGCCATGTAACCAAATAAAAAGAAAATGAAAGTTACAAGCATCGTCTTATTCATTTTTCAAGATCTCTTCTTGTAAGTGTTTAGTAGGAGGGTTTTTGCCAAACCAAATAGAAAGAAAGCTCTTCTGAAAATCCTTGCCTTTTATCTCGCCCTTCAGCTCTCCGTTTTCATAAATCTTTGTCGATTCTTCAGTTAATGAAAAACTCTGTTTCCGGTCACCTTTTATTTCTCCGAAAAACTTTTTAATATCCATAATGTCTTCCTTTAGACTTGGGTATTCGTACTCAGCACTTTCTTTAAATTGGAAGTCCCAAGCTTTGTCTACATCTTCGTTGTCAAAGGCCCTAAGATAGGTCATTTCAAAACATAGGGGGCGTTGATCTATTTCTTCACCTTTACCTGTTTTGATTTTGGTAGGTGCATAGACAGCAAGAACAAAGATTCTTACTTTCAAAAAAGTCGCGGTCCGAACGCCTGCTCCACTAAGAGGAATCTCTTTCTCTTCGCATTTTATCGTGGGCGCTATTTTTATTCCCTCAACTTTGCGAGCATAGAGATTAAGTGGCAATAAAATCAAAACTAAAGCGAGTAACTTTATTTTTTGGAAAATAGGTAATGTGATACTGCCCATTCTTGTCCCTTTTCATAGCCGAATAGTTCAGCACATGACATGAAGAAAATTCGCCATCTGTTAAACCATTCTTTACTTTCATCTCCATAAGTTTTTTTAAAAA
>JBILYY010000152.1:0-8122 GCA_044377495.1 Bacteriovoracaceae bacterium
ACGTCTAATCAGATGCAAAGAAGCCCAGGCCCTTTTAGTTGCCGGTGCTGAGAATATGACGATGGTTCCGCATTTAGTTTATGGAAGTAGATTTGGAACCAAATATGGTGCACTGAAAACTCAAGATCTTTTACTCGACACTCTTTATGACAAGCATGTGCAAACTCCGATGGGAATCACAGCTGAAAATTTAGCAGTAGAATATAACGTTACCAAAGAAGACTCTGATCAATATTCATATCAATCTCATGCAAAAGCACTTAAAGCATACGAAGCAAATCTTATACAGCCAGAAATTGTGCCAATAAAATTTGAGCGCATCGATTGTTCACGCGATGAACACTTAAGAGATGATATTTCTTTAGAACAAATGCAAAAGCTTAAACCGACATTTAAAAAAGATGGCACAGTAACAGCAGGGTCTGCTTCAGGGATAGTCGATGGTGCTTGCGCGATGATTATCGCCAGCGAAGAATATGTAACCAAATACAATCTTAAGCCTATTGCAGAAGTGATTGATGGCCAAGTAGTAGGAGTTGATCCAACTAAAATGGGAATTGGTCCCGTGCCTGCGATTACACAACTTCTTGAAAGACAAAAAAAGCATATCCAAGAGATTGATCTTTTTGAGATCAATGAAGCATTTGCCTCTCAGGTAATTAGTTGCCAAAGGGCACTCGATTTTCCAATGGAAAAACTCAACATTTGGGGTGGAGCCGTGGCCTTAGGCCATCCGCTGGGTGCAACTGGAATTAAAATTTCTTTAACCCTATCACGTCAAATGCAGCATCTTAAAAAAGACTGGGGAATTTCCAGTGCTTGTATTGGTGGCGGCCAAGGAATTGCCCTTTTATTAAAGAGAGTATGATTTTACAAAAATCTGATTTTGATCAATTTAAGTCCTGGCTAGATCTTGATATCAATTCGATAGCATGGGAAGGCCGTTACGCTGAGTCCTTCACTGGTTTTTGGGATTCATTTTTCAAGGATCAAATTGAGCCGAAAGAACTCGGTGAGCGTTTTGATTACGCAAAAAAAATCGCCAAGTCCGGTCCCCTTATTTCGTGGCTCACTTGGTTGTTTGAAAAATTTATTACGTATTCATTTATTAATAAAGAATATTCAGTTAGAGAAATCTCCATCATATATGATCTTCCTGAAAGATATATTGCAACGATTCTAAGAGATCACATGATTAAGGTTTATCCGGCCTATGAAGACCTGATCAACGAAAAGTTTCAGATTTCAAACGTGAGTTCTGAGAATTTATTCATTACCTTTAATGATATCTCACAAGTCATGGGCCAAGAGGCGAGAGTCAAAGGTACTTTCGAAGATGACATCCTGGCCCATATGGAAGTCACGCTCTATCCAGACTGGCCAAATCTTGTGAAAGAACTCCGCAAAGATATTCTTCTTCTAAAAGTCGATTTTGTGAATTTGCAAAAGCGAACGGCCTTCAAAAAACAAATCAGATTTCTTCAAGAGGTCATTCTTCTTCTTTTAGTTTTGAGTGTCCTTGTTTTTGCTCTTAAAAATGCCAACAAATGGTATGAAGAATATCTAGTTAATAAAATCACACTATTTGAACCAAATTTTTTCTGGCTTGATAAAACTCTAAGTTATCAGGAGCAAGATCTACTTGCCCAACAAACCATCGATCTTTCCAATAAAGAACTAGATGATCTTGAAAAAATTGAGGCCCAACAAGTTTTTTCTGATGAAAAACTTGGTTCTCGTTACGACCCAGAATCAGACGTAACAGTTTTGGATTCAGTTGAAAATGTGCCAAAGAGTTTTGGAGAAGCTGAAACTGAGCAGTCCCAATACGAAGAAAACAAAAAGGGTGGCTACCGCGACAGCTCCTACGCTGCTAGCAGCAAGAAAGCCTACCGAATCCTCATGGCCTCAGTTGAACCAACTGCCATCAAGTCAAAGATATTGCCCTTGATTAAGCGCTACGGTATTGCCCAGGCCGACAACGTAAAGCCCGGCACTCAAATTCCTGGAGGGCTTTATTTCAACTTGAATGTGCCTTCAAAGAATTTGAAAGATTTTATGACTAAGGTTTCGACGTTTGCAGAAGCCACGATATTTGAAAGCAGCTCCCAAGGTGGAGATGTGGCCGGGAGACATAAGGTTTTTATTTGGGTTAAGGGGATTTAGTTAAGGGTCGACTGGCTTATCTTTATCTTTATCTTCACCTAAAATCTCATCAAGAAATCCAATGTCTGCGATTGATTCCTTGCTTTTAATTCCGGTAGAATCTGCACTAGATCTAACGCCTGCAAATAAATCCTGATTAATTCCTGAGATTCCATCTAGTCCAGCGGATTCTTTTTTCCACCCACTTACGTTACTACCTAATGTAGTCGTAGTATTTCCAGATATTCGAGAGAGAGTAAGCTGACTGGTTATAATATTGTTGAACATAACTACTTGGGCCAGTCTGGCGCGTTCTTCTTTACTGTTTTTAATATTCTCTATAATTTGTGCATCTTTACCGCCTCCCAGCGCTTTGTCTTCATCTGTATTGATCTGGCGTTTGCCGACTTTAAATTTTAAAGCTTCAATTTCAGCAAGTCTTTTAGCGTTGTAAAATTGTTCTATTCCAAGTTCAATATCAGCCTTGGTTAGAGTGTCAAATTTTTCGAGTAAGTCAAAATGCCTATTTTCTTTAAGGTAATCTTTTAAGCTTTGACCGCTAAGTTTCTTCGCTCTTTCAGTTTCCAGCTCTCGCTTCAACGTCATTTCCGTTTCTATCGTATAAATTGCCTTATCTAATCCATCGTCTACTTTCAAGAATTGCTGACATTCATCGTCTTGAGTTCCCTGAGCACATTTAGTCTCGAGATCACTTAGTTTGTCATTATCAGCTTCTTTAAGAAAATCTGCCGAGCCGGTGCTTGTCAATTCATCCAATGACTGATCGTTTGCATCGTTACCAAAATATTTTGGATTTTTAATCATTTGAATTGCAAAGGTATTTTTGTCTTTCATTTCATCAAATTGGTTTGCAACTTTTTCTGTATTTCTTAGATTTAGGCGAATTGCTTCAAGCTTGTTATATGTTAAGCATGCAGAAGATCCTCTTGATATTTTTGATGTTGAGGTCGCAGCTGATACATTTGACGTACTCGTTTTTTTAAACTCCTCGCACAATGGCTTAATAGTTGCTCGGCAAAAAGGAAAAAAATCTTTATATAATGATGTAACGATCGGCGTACCAATAGGTGTTAAGCCAGAAACTAGTTTCTCATAAACTGCTTTATCATCTTTTAAATCAACTCCACTAATCTTGTCTGCAAAAGAAACACCTCCGTTTGCATCCTCACCCACATCTGTAAGCTTAGCTAGTTCGACAGGTGCCATCTTACCATCTGCTGGTAGAGTTAAAGTTACACCACTCCAGTAGGAAGCAAAGTCTGTTCCCGCTGGAGCAGAAAGTAATCGTAAATTTTCAAAACAATATCTTGAAATTTCAAACAATGAATTTTTAACAAGTTGGTTTTTATAAAGTTCAATAAAGACTTTTTGATCGACAATCTTTTTATCTTCCCATTTCTGCTTCCCAAAATCTTTATCAGTAGGACTAACACCCGTAAGAGCTTTGTGCATTTTGCCCGAGAGGTAAGTTGTAATCTCATTAACATTCTTACTTTGAGTGAGCCCATACTCCTCAAGCTTTAAGTTGCTAGCTAGCTTTTTTAAGTCGGCTTCTGACCTGGTTCCTAGAAATGCTTTAAAACAAGTTGTCGCTTTTGTAATTTTGGCTTGTTTGTTTTTATCAAGTTTTTCAAATTTATTATCATCCCGACATTTATTAAACTCAGGTTCACTTCCAATTAACCTTTCAACTTCTACATCTTTAACAACCGTCATAAATTGAGCTTCACCTTGTTCGTGTAGCCCTTGCATTTCATCATCGGCCAAAGCTACAAAAGGACAAAGCATGAGAGACAAAATAAGCATTTTCATATGCCTATTTTATCGGAAGAAAGTGAGCTGAGACTTACTGCTTAAGGAAAGAAAGAAAAATCCTTTTAGATTCAGTGGCTTATGACTACATGGCGTCTCTAGAAATACCAAAAAGGGCCTTCATATCCCCCAATAAAATGTGGCTTTTACCGAGATAATACCACTGACGGACAATTCCTATCAACATCGCTGCAAAGAATCCGTAGGCGACTCCTGAGTGAACAACCTTGCTAACCATACCAGTATCGTGTGCCCCACCTAGTAAGAAAGCGATGGTTCCAAGAACGAGCATCAAAATTGTCCAAGGTATAGTCTGACGTTTTGAAAGAGTTGATTCGTGAACAAAGCGAGCCACTTTCTTTTTGTAAGGTTCAAGATCCTCTGGAGGATTATCAAAAAGCTCGCTTAAATGGCCTTTAGTATTGAGTGCGTTCCATACGTTTTCTACGAGACGAGAAACACCGATAAAATAAAACATAACGAAGGCCTGTATAAACATAGTGAAGATAAAAGTCGGAATAGCTAAATGGATATGACCGTAATCAACATTGAACCAACCTAGTGCAACTCCGGCAGTAAGAATAATCCCGCCAAGCATGAGAACTAATAAAAATCTAAGAATATAGGCCATAATAGCTTCCAATTTAGAGGGCAATTTGTTAATTTCTCATCGTATTTACCCCCTTTTTTATCATAAGGAAATCAAATGTCCGCAGAAAATCAGGGCAATTCCGCGCCTACTAAAAAAATTCTCGAAAGTTCGCCACTTTCTGGCATAGCTGTTCCCTTGGCCATTGTAATTGTTGGGGCATTGATTATTTTTGGTGTAACCAAAATGCTTTCATCTGGCAAAAATCACCGCGATCTTATTGAAGAAATGAATTCCAAAACTTTTGGAAACCGTTGGGTAGCTGCCTATGAGTTATCAAAATTTCTAGCATCGTCAAAAATTCCTAAAGAGGATATGCCTTGGGTAATTGAAAATCTTTCAAAAGTTTATTACGAGTCAGTAGATGCTCGGACTAGAAATTTTGTTGTGCTGGCCTTGGGTAGTTTAAAGAATCCTTTGATATTGCCTGTTCTGAACAAGGCCCTAGAAGATCAAGACCCTCAAGTTAAGTTCAACGCCGTAGTCACTTTGGGCAACATGGATAAATCATCATTGATCGAATGGGATAAAGTTGAAGCACTGCTTCTTCAAAATGAAGACCCTGGCCTTAAACAAGTTGCATTGTTTGCACTTGCGTCACATCAGCATCCGAAAGTTGAGGAACTTGCCCTGCCTTTGTTGAACTCAAGTGAGCAGACGCTACGCTACGCTGCGGCAACTGTTTTAATTCATTACAAAAGAAATGAAGCTCTTCCAGTTCTCGAAGAAATTACAAATCTTAAATATGATAAAGTTGCTCAGGGAGAGTTAAACGGTGCGCAAGTTGAAAGCCTAAAATTTAATCTTTTGGAAAATATCGAGAAATCCAAATGGAATGAAGTTCTGGGATTGGTTACCTCATTAGAGTCAAATGACACTAATGTTCGAGTCACAACAAAAGCTAAACTGGTTCTAAAAGTATTGAAAAATTAGAAGTTTACACCCATAATGAGTATCAAACCTTAAGCCCCGTTTAGAGATCCAATTATTTTTGGTCTAGACATATATTTCCGGAGATTCGCTCATGAGTGATGAGGCAAAAACCAGTCTGAACCGTCGCGAGTTCTTTTCATTTCTCGCCGTTGGTTGGATTACTTTTGGTGCTGCAACTGCCGGTATGGCGAGTTTGATATTTAGATTCTTATATCCAAACGTTGTTTTTGAACCTGCGATGGATTTCGTTGCTGGTTACTCAGCTGATTATCCAGATGGTGTTGATGAACGTTGGAAAAATGGATTTGGAGTTTGGATTTATAAGAAAGACGGTCGCCTCGTTGCGATGTCAAACATCTGTACTCACCTTGGCTGTATTCCTACTTGGCTTCCTGCTGAGAGTAAATTCAAGTGTCCATGCCATGGTTCAGGTTACTACCCATCTGGTATTAACTTTGAAGGCCCGGCTCCAAGACCGCTTGAGCGTTTTAAAATCTATCGAAATCCCGAAGGCAAAATCATCGTTGATAAAACGAAAGTGTTCCGTTACGAAAAAGGTGAATGGAACAATGATGGCGCATTCATTGAAGTTTAACTGATTTTTGATGCAGCCCTTGGCTGCAATGTAGAGGAATAGATATGTCTGAAGGTTTTGCTAAAAAAGTTGCTAATACCCAAGTCTGGAAGGCAATCTTCCGTCATGGACCACCTGACAACGCACGTAACCGTGCTGCAGTTGTTGCTGGTAACGTGTTTCTTCATTTACACCCAATCAAGTTAAAAAAATCCGGCGTTCAGCTTGGATACACTTGGTGTATGGGTGGACTTACATTTTTTATTTTCCTGGCGCTTACTGTGACGGGTGTTCTTCTTATGTTTTATTACCGTCCAACAGCTGAATATGCTTTCACTGATATTATTGGTTTACGTGAGCACGTACCTTTAGGAATCATGCGTGAGCTTCACCGTTGGGGCGCACATTTAATGGTAATCACCGTTTGGATCCACATGTTCCGCGTATTCATGACTGGTTCATACAAACCGCCTCGTGAATTTAACTGGGGTGTAGGTGTTATCCTTCTTATCTTAACTATGCTTCTTTCCTTTACCGGATACCTTCTTCCTTGGGATCAGCTCGCTATTTGGGCGATCACCGTAGGATCTAACATGGCCAAAGCAACTCCGTTTGCTGGTAATGGTGGCCCAGGTGCGATGCTTGCCAAAATCGGTGATTTCGTAATGGTCTCAGATAAAAACGATGTACGTTTCCAACTTCTCGGTGGTCGTTTCGTAGGTGAAGCAGCTTTGCTTCGATTCTACATTCTCCACTGCGTATTCATTCCATTAGTTGTTGCAGTTTTAATTGCAGTCCACTTTTGGAGAGTACGTAAAGATGGCGGAATTTCGGCTCCACTTTAGGAATTAAGGGATACATATGATTAAGGAAGCAATTAACTTTCTTGCCGCTCCGGTCTACTCATTCTCAATTTTTATTGGTCTGTTTTTCTTGGCCATGAAGAGAATGGATATCGTTGGTACAAAAAAATTTGGAATAGGCTTGTTAGTTTTTACTTTAGTAACTTTCACATGGATGGTAGCAGACCCCATCTTCTTCTCAATTATTTCGCTACCAGATAACATTCCCATTATTATTTTAAACTCTTTGGTGATTTGGTCTACTTGGTTTGCTCTATATAAAGGACACCAAAACGACTTAAGAATCGAAGCAGGTGAGTCACCACTTGAAGGAACTCCTGAAAATCGTGAAAAAGTATGGGCTTGGCCTAACTTAGTATATACGGAACTTTTCGCTGGTATTGTTTGTACTGTCTTCTTAATAGTCTGGGCAATTTTCTTTAAAGCTCCACTTGAAGAACCAGCTAATCCGACTTGGGCACCCAATCCGGCCAAAGCTCCTTGGTACTTTCTTGGTCTTCAAGAAATGCTCGTATATTTTGACCCGTGGATGGCCGGTGTGGTTCTTCCGGGAATTATTATCGTTGGTCTAATTGCTATTCCATTCATTGATATCAATCCGAAAGGAAATGGGTACTACACTTTCCGTGAGCGTAAGTTTGCGATTAGTGCATTTGTTTTTGGCTGGCTGGCACTTTGGGTTTATTTGATTCAAGTTGGAACATTTCTTCGAGGCCCTAACTGGACTTTCTATGGTCCTTTTGAAGTTTGGGATTTCCATAAAGTAGTAGCAGAAAACAACATTAACTTATCAGAAATTGTCTGGATCAAGTTTATGAATACGAGTCTCCCTAAGAATATTTTTGTTCGGGAATTCTTTGGTGTTATTGCCGTATTTGCTTATCTCTTTGGTCTAGTCCCATTAATTACTAAGAAATGGGGCAAAACTTATCTCGAGAAGATGGGTGCCATTCGTTATTATTTAATGATTTTTTTAGTTCTGAGTATGATGAGCTTACCAATCAAAATGTACCTTCGTTGGTTTTTTAACCTGAAGTACCTGGTTGCGATGCCCGAGTTTGAATTAAACCTCTAATTGTTTTTTTATAAGGTAGAAAAATGAAACGTGAACCTGGAATGGCCTAT
>JBILYY010000284.1:0-2715 GCA_044377495.1 Bacteriovoracaceae bacterium
TCAATTGCTAATTTTTTTGAAAACTACTTAGAGGCCTTCTAATATGTGTGGAATTCTCGGGATAATTGGTGAAAAAATAGAACAGGACGACCTGAAGGCCTTGCTAAATGGCATTAACCATCGAGGGCCTGACTCCTTCGGGATTTGGAAAGAAGATACTTTTGGAATCTCATTTGGCCATCGTCGTCTTGCCATTTTAGACCTTACTCCAAGTGGTCATCAGCCAATGGAATCACATGACGGTAGATATGTAATCGTTTTCAATGGTGAAATTTATAACTATCTTGAACTCCAAAGAGAACTTAAATTTAAAAACTGGAAAGGGCATTCAGATACTGAAATTATGCTCCAATGTTTTACAGAATGGGGAATTGATAAAACGCTCGAAAAATTAACAGGCATGTTTGCTTTCGCTCTTTGGGATAAAGAATTAAAAAAAGTCATTTTAGCCAGGGATCGGTTTGGCGAAAAACCACTTTATGTGGGACGCTATGGATCAGGTATCTTCTTTACTTCGGAACTTAGTCCATTCCACCGCATAGTTAATCCAGAATTAAAATTAGAGTCTTTAAATTACTTTTTTCAGCTAGGGTACATACCGCATCCTCATACGTGTTTTAAGGATGTTTTTAAACTTACGCCAGGTTCTTATTTGGTCATAGACCCTCTGGCTCCAGAAATTAATATCGAATCTGCTAAGAAGTTTTGGAGCTTTATTCCGGGGAAACCAAGCGAAGAAGTTAAGGGTGGTTTTAGCAATGCTCTCGACGAATTTGAAACGAAATTAAAAGAAGTTGTAAGAAAACAAATGATATCTGATGTTCCGATAGGTGCTTTCCTCTCTGGTGGAGTCGATTCATCTACGATCGTTGCAATAGCTCAATCCATTAGCTCTAAACCAATAAAAACTTTTAGTCTTGGCATAAAAGATCAGATTATCAACGAAGCCATATTTGCTAAACAAATAGCTTCCCATCTCAAAACAGACCACCACGAATTCCTTGTAACTTCAAAGGAAGTTCTGGATTTAACTCCAAAGCTAGTTGGTGGATTTGACGAGCCATTTTCGGATCCATCACTCATTCCGACTTGGATTGTTTCAAAAATGGCAAAAACAAAAGTGACTGTCAGTCTGTCGGGAGATGGGGGGGACGAACTGTTTGGAGGGTATGCTTCATACAGAAGGGCCGATAAGATTTTGAAATTTCGAAAATTTATCCCATCCTTTATAACCCCGGAAATAATTCCAGAAATAAAATGGAAGAACTTAGGTTACAGAACGAAAAAAGCTATCTCGATCATGAAGAAAAATAATTATGAGGATATCTTTGCTGCACTTGTAGTTCACTCCTCTGTTTCTTTGTTAAAAAATAAAAATTTTCCATCATTTCCAATGAAGCTTCATGAGCAATCCCGTGAAGGAGCAATGTGGTGGGATGCGACCCATTACATGTCAGATGACATCCTGGTGAAGGTTGATAGGATGAGCATGAAGCATTCTCTAGAGGTTCGTGTTCCCTTAATGGATCATGAACTTGTTGAATGGGTCTGGGGATTGCCAAAATCCTATCGTTACAATGATCAAAACTCTAAGATTCTCTTGAAAGAACTTCTTTATAGACACGTGCCCAGAGACTTGGTTGATCGGCCAAAAACCGGATTTGGGTTACCACTTGGAACATGGTTAAAAAAAGATCTTAAGGAATGGGCTTTTTCTTCGATTTTTCATAACGAAGATATTTTAGATATGGATCTTATTCGCAAGCTTTGGGACGAACACCAGTCAGGAGTTAAAGATAATAAGACCATACTTTGGAATGTCATCTGCTTTAATGAATGGTTTAAGAATTTCAAAAAAAATCGTCTCTAACAAATTATGTTTTAATTTTTTCAGGGCGATAAACTGATGCACTTAGCGAATAAATTGCAAAAATCATTGATGCATTATTCGCATCGAGAGTGACTTCAAATTGGGCACCTATTACAAAGGCGACACCAAAAGGTACGAATAAGGCCCGAATTAAGCCGCCCGCCCTAAAGCATTCAAAAGCCCAGATTGTTACCCAACCTAAGAATAAAAACAGACCAATTAAACCGGTGCCAGCTCCAATTTCCAAAAAGACATTATGTGCGTGAGCATCAACGTAATTCTTGGCACCAAGATTATAAGTGTTTTTAATCCGCTCCACTTGGGTTGCAAAATTTGAAAGTCCCCAGCCTAAAATGGGTTTTTCTTTTATGGCATAAATAGCGGATTGCCACTGGCTCTGGCGAATCTGATCCGAACCGAAACCTTTTGTCGAAAGCATCCTGAATTTCATGTTGGTCTGAGTTCCGAACAGATAAGAGGCTCCCATCGTTCCCATTATGATGACTGAAATTCCCAGCCCAATTAACACCATTTTTTTCTTATAAAAATAAAGGGCAAACGGAAGTCCACAAAGGAAAGCGAGAAAGGCACCTCTCGTAAAAGTCAAAAACATACCGACAAAGCCAATAATGATGGCAGCTAGTAAGAAATTAGGTTTAAGCAAATGCTTAAATTTATCTTTGTGTAGATAAGCACTTAGAAGAGTGAGTAGTAACATCGCCGATCCATACCCGTAGCGCATGGTCTCAGTTAAAGGGCGCCCTCTCGGATCATCCTTAACAACAATATAATAACCCACGACATAAAGGCCCCCGATAACAACGCTTACCAAGAATGTGTTCGCA
>JBILYY010000285.1:0-2713 GCA_044377495.1 Bacteriovoracaceae bacterium
TGAAATCAGAGACTGGATCCATTGATCTATCAGACCATAACGGAGTTGCATGTGACATTGCCTCAGGCCACGTGAAATTAAGCTTCGCAAGTTCAGTGATTCACGAAAAAGGATTACCTAAAAAAATAGCATGGATAAATCAATATCAATTTGCAGAATTTTACCGTGGCTTTTGGGCCGATCGTAATAAATTTAAATCACAACTTTCTGCAAGTGAGCTCAGAACAAATGAATTAATTCTTTTGGGATGGAACCTATCTGAAGTTAAATTTGATAAAACTACTCTTTATGAATCGGCCAATCGCCTGGGCTCACTTTTTTCGGCCTTAAAACAAGATGTGAGTGGTGTAAAAGATTCTGAGAGGCCAAATATTGATATCGCAAAACTAGAGGTGAACTGGAAGAGAACATTTGAGTATACAGTTCCTCCTCTAAAGGAATTGAATACCGAAAGAGATGTCGAAACCTTTAATGGAATACCAGTCATCATTTTTAGAGGTGATCAATGAAAACAAACCTCACGCAAGCTTTTTTAGTATTGGCCATGGCGCTCATCCTAGAGTCATGCGGAGGATCTCAAGGTGGAGCAACGAGTCCACGCGAAGGGAGTGGATCGAACCCGTCTCAAGTCATTTATACTTCCTTGGAAATTGACTTAGGAAACAAGATTGAAGGGTGTTTGAAAACATATGAGGCAAACCTTGAAGAGATGAAAAATCAAGACATCGAATCTCCTAAGCTTGTCGCAATCGGGATGACGGGACATGAGTGTTTAGAAATTAAAGATCCAAAGAAACTGAATAAAATTGGACTTGAATATAAACTCCATAAAGACGGAGTAGGTAAAAACTGGAACTTAATTGCAAGAGAACTTTTAACAAAGGATAAAAAATGAAAAATATAATTTTACTCGGAATCATGTTTGCATCAACTCAAACATTTGCAGCGCCAATCTACACTTCAAACTGCGAGGCCGCTAAAGACATTCAAAACCCTGAAGGTAGCTCAGGCTTCTTTATGAGTGAGGATTGTAAAACGGCCCACGTTCTTCCTCCGGCCAAGGGCATTACCACAATTGTGGGACACACTGCCGGAGATCTTAAAAGGTGCAAGGAAATAGACTCATTTAATAAGAATCTAAATCAGATCAATAGTGACATCAATAAGGCCCTTAAATCACCAGAGAATATGGATGAAATTAAAAATCTCTATGATCTACGATCGCTTACGCTTGATCGTTACTCGGATCTGTCTACTACTCAAGGTGCTGCAATTGAGATGAATTTCTCAACCGGTATCGGTGAAAATCTAATTGCCTACCAGGAGCTTAATAACAATCTTCCAATTAAGTTTTCACCCGTTGCCTTAAAAAACGTGAAGCTTGCCTGGAATGAAGTCGAGAAAATTGACCCGGCCATGAAAATTGCCTTTAATAAATCGATTTCAATTCCGGCCGGTGATGTAATCGGAGCAGGAACTTTTAATGGCAGACTGGACTTAAGCCTTTTTGGAGCATGTCCACTAAAGGATCCATTCAGTAAAAAATCTTTCAGGCCTAATTACTCCAAATGTAGTTTATGAGTATGACCTTGCGGCCACATATACTTACAAAGCTTCTTACAACCTATCAACTCTAGCGAGTAAGATTAAGAAAAATTCTTCATCCGGTGGTTTGTTCAAGACATCGACAACATCGAAAATCATCGAAAAAAATGAATCTGATAGTTACTTCAAATTTGAGATGCAGTGTGATGACGCTCGAATCTGTGAGCAGGCAAAAACTGAAACTGCACTTAGTATCAAGCTCAGACTTATTAAAGAGGTCTTCGATAATATCGCCTTTGGAACTATGGGCTACAACCCTAGTCAAGGCGGCCCAACGCCTACAGGCGCATCTGGTGCTCAGACGGCCGCAGATGGTTTAAGAAATTGTCCTCATGCCTACTGTCAGGCCGGCGCCATTGTTCTTGATGTTGCTCAATCAATTTTTGGTGGAACTTCTGCAACCGAGGAGTACATCAAGACAAATAATCACTGGGCCGGTGAGGAAGTAACGGAAAAAAGACCAGTTAGCTTTACGGGCATTATGGGATTTAAGGGGTAGTTATATGAACAAAATAGTATTGGCCATTATTCTTTTAATCTTCGCCACAACTGCTTTTGCAAGTGAGTCCTGGACAACATCTATCAAAGAGGGAGCACCAAGTTGCTCCCTTTACCGGAAAAGAGTTGCAAACTATTACAACCGGATAAAAGAATTTCAGCTCGCCTTAAAGGTAGTAAATTCAAATCTCACACCAAGGGAAATCGCCCGGCTCATTGAGCTTACGACTAGAAGCGGGATTCCACTCTTAGAAAATGAACTGGCCACCTGGACAGTTGAAATACCAATGGGAGAAATAAGCGCGAAACTAAAAGATTCATTATTAAAACTAGAAGTAAGGTCAACTCTCTTTAATTGGGAGTCTGATAAATTCATTTTTCCAGCTGATATCATGAACGTTTCAAGCGATGAGCTCAACAAATCAATGAAACTTGAGCTCACTGCGCCCTTTGCCTACGCTTGTCTTCAGTCAATTGATCTTGATATTGAATTTATTTGGAAAGATGGAACCCAAAATGATCTGCATTTCATCTTGGATAAAACAAAATGGGACACAGAAAACCCTTGAGGCATTTGGCCCAAGGACGGGGGGATCAATTAGACTTCTAA
>JBILYY010000153.1:0-8070 GCA_044377495.1 Bacteriovoracaceae bacterium
ACTTCTGGGACCGGCACAGCATTTTCTTCTTATTTTTTATCTCTGTTTTTCCTCGTCTGACATTACTTCTTTCTTCTGTCGCAACAGGTGGCTTCCTGTGGTGGCTTGGATTCATTTTCTGCCCTCGCATCCTGGTTGCAGGCCTTGCCACTGTGGCCTACTTTCACACCAATCCAGTATTGGTTGTCATTAGTTGGTTAGTTGCAATTGGTGGAGAAGTTTTTGAAAAGTGGGGAATCGGTCGTGGCCGCTTTCAGGTTAAGACTTTTCAATATGGTTCAAGGCCCACTTATCCAAATGAACCTGAAGTTAATTCTCATACGGTTCTTGGCGATGATGGGGTGATTGAAGCCGAATTCACAAAAAAAGAATGAAACTAAAAGACGGATATAAATTTCAAAATTCATTTGCGACACTTCCGCATGACCTCTACGAGAAAGTTGATCAAACACCAATCGATTCAGCGAAATTAATTCATACGACAAAACTTAGATCAGAATTAGGTCTGGATCATCTTAGTGACGACGATCTAAGAATCTGGCTTAACGGTGAAGCTCGTCTTGAGGGCGATCAGCGTATTGCCACTCGCTATGCTGGTCATCAGTTCGGAGTTTGGGCCGGACAGCTTGGAGATGGACGAGCGATGTCTCTTGGTGAAATTATCACTCCAGAAAAGAAGCGTTTTGAAATTCAAATGAAAGGTGCAGGCCTGACTCCCTTTTCCAGAATGGGTGATGGTAAAGCGGTTATTCGCTCATCAGTTCGCGAGTATCTTTGTTCTGAGGCAATGTTTGGTCTTGGTATCCCTACCACACGGGCGCTGGCGCTCCTTACCGGCAGTGATCGTGTTGCGCGTGAAACAGTCGAGCGCTCTTCACTTGTGGCCAGAGTTTTTCCAACGAATATTCGTTTTGGTCACTTTGAAATGTGTTTTCATTTCGAAAAGAAAGAGACGCTCAAAGCGCTGATTGAATATACCTGCGATACTTTTTTTGACGTCGCTACCACCGAAGAAATGCTGACTCAAATTGTTTCCCGTACTGCGAAGCTCATGGCCCAATGGCAGAACGTGGGGTTCTGTCACGGAGTAATGAATACCGATAATATGTCGATTCTGGGTTTAACCATTGATTACGGCCCTTTTGGTTTTTTAGAAGACACCGTACTCAATTTTGTCTGCAATCACTCTGATCATAATGGACGTTATGCTTATAACCAGCAGCCATCGGTTGGGATGTGGAATCTTGAGCGTCTTTTGGTTTGCTTTATGGACGTGGTGGAAAAAGAAAAACTTATCAGTATTTTAAATACCTATATGCCGACTTTTGAAGCTGAGTACGGAAAACTATGTCGAGAGAAGCTTGGTCTTCAAATTGAATCTCCACAGGATTACCCACTTTTTATCAATCTCTTAAAAATCATGGGTACCCTGAATTTAGATTACACTTTTTTCTTCAGGCAATTAGCTAGCTATGAAAAAGGCAAACCTGAATCGTTTAAAAATTTCTGGGATTACTACGGTAACCGGGAAGAAATCAAGACATGGCTTGGCCGCTATGATGAGCGCTTGGGTCTTGAATCCATCAGTGATCACAATCGATCACTCAAGATGAAGGCGACGAATCCTAAATATGTTTTGAAAAATTATATCGCTCAGGAAGTCATTCAAGATGTAGAGGCCGGAAATTCACAAAAACTTGAGCAATGGCTCGATGTTCTCTACAGTCCGTTTGATGAGCATCCGCAATTTGAAAAATACTCACAACCAACACCGTCAGAATTTAAAAATATTGAAGTATCCTGCTCGTCTTAGAGGCGCGATAACTCAGACCTGACTGCACTCGCCTGACTCAGATCATTTTTAACACGTTTAATAAGCAGTACGAATTTGGCCTGGGTGATTTTTCCCTTCGCCATTTTATCGCAGCCCAATTGTTCAAGATCATCAGTCAGAACACCAACTGAGACATGTTGCGGCCAAAGATTTTCATTATTGTTTGAGCCACCTGCACATAGAGGCAAGTAGTGATCGATTTTGTAACTTGAGCGGTCGCTTAGATTTAGACGGTATCCACTTTCTCTATAGGCCGCGAAAATTTGAGATTTTTGTTCAACAGTTACGTTGCGTTCACAGTAGGCGATATTTTCGGGATAACGGTACTGGGAAGGGCGATCACAAAGTTCACCAGGGGTGAGTTTTGCCATCGGGCCTCTCGGGAAATCTCCTAGAGAATCCTGGGCCAGAGAAATATTAGTTACAACTAATAGCAACCACAAAATGTTTTTCATGAGGAAGGTTAATAGCCCAAAAAAGCGAATTTTTAAGGGTTTGTGAAGATTTTATCTAGCGCGGCCTTAAAGTTCTTAACTGATTGAGAACTGGTACGGAAATACAGGGCCGGCTCAATTAATTCAATCTCCATCAGCACATAAGTCCCACGCCAGTTGACCACATCAACCCTGGCAAAGAGTAAATCAAAGGGTACTTTTTCAACCAAAGAAGTAGCGTCGGCCAGTAGCTGCGCATCCGGCACAAACGGCGAGATCAGTCCGCCGTGTTCTTCCTGGACCCGGAAATCACCGGGCTTTGGTACTTTCAAAATACCGTGGCTAAATTTTTTATTAAAGAAATGCAGAGACACTTCGCCTTGGGTAATTTCTTCCATAAACGGCTGAAGCATCCAGTCCCCAGCGTGCAGCTGAGAGATAACTGCTTCAGAATTTAAGTCCTCTAGCTTCACAATAATAGTTTTGTAAGCGTTGGCCGAGATCGCCGGCTTCACAATAAATTTTTTATAATCCCAAGAAGCGGGCACGGTGATTTTCCCCGGAAGCTTAAACATCTCCGTTGGAACGATCTTTACACCCTTGGCCTCCAGTTCCTTTAAATAACCTTTATGGAAATTCCATTCCACCACTTCAACAGAATTCAAAAGGCGCACTTGTGATGAGATATGCTTGAGCTTGGCCACAAATTCCGCAGGCCGTTTATGGTAGTCCCAAGTGGTGCGTGTAACGACTAAATCAAAGCCTTTCCAATCGGCCTCATCGTCCCAAGCAATTGAAGTGACCTTATAGGCCCCATCTTTTTCAAGTTCAGCGATTGCTAGTGTGTCATCTATGATGTGCCCTTCAAGGGAGTGGCAGGATAAAAAGCATATTTTTTTCATGGCCTATATTAGCGAAGTTCACTTTATTGCGTATAGGACAATTTTTTTTCCTACTTAAGATATCCCGCCTTTAATATTACGCCATGAATGTTAACAAAAACGACAATGTCATCCTGATGGTGGATGATGAAGAAGATTTTTTTCATATCTATGCCTGGCGCTTGGAGCGTTTTCACCAATTCAGGTACCTGTACGCAAAGTCAGGGGAAGAGGCCTATAAGATTCTCAAGAAACAGAAGGTCGACTTCGTAATTTCAGACATTAACATGCCTAATGGTGATGGATTTTGGCTTTTAGACAAGCTTGCTAGCGAGTACCCAGGGGTCCCTGTTATTATGGCCTCTGGAGAACTTGGAGTAACCGAAAAAGATCTCATCGCTCGTGGGGCATCGGCATTTGTACCCAAAATGGATCTCTCCCTTTTGAGTTTCAAATTTTCCAAATTGGTTAAAAAAACGGCCCAAGCGACTGACTCATTTCCGTAGAAGTTTGGCGAATTTTTTAGCGTCGTATTTTAGTGCCGCTTTTTCCATCCATGTTTCACATAACTTGAGTCTTGTTGTGATGATAGAGAGAACTTCTTTTCGGGTAAATCTCTTGGAGTTTGCAGCAATCAGATGCCATGGAGAAGTTCTAGGATTGCACTTAAGGAGAATCTCATCAGTAGCGCTTACGTATTTATTCCAATTCTTGCGTGCATTGATATCGGGCATGCCAATCTTCCACTGCTTGTAGGGATCTTTTAGTCGATCCTCAAAACGCCACAGTTGCTCATCTTTAGTGATACCAAGAAAAAATTTAATTAAAATAATTCCGTCGCTTTGAAGTTGCGCTTCAAATTCATTAATTTCTGCATAGGCCGATTTAAGTTTATCTGCCGTTGTGAGGCCATCGACTTTTTCCACCAACACACGTCCATACCAACTGCGATCAAAAATCACAATCTGGCCAGGCGAGGGGAGATCGCGCCAAAAACGGTAAAGCCACGGTTTGCCTCTTTCTTCCTCAGTCGGAGCTCCAATCGGAATCACGCGCACATTTCGCGGATCCAGTTTCTCAGTGATGGAACGAATGGCGCCACCCTTTCCGGCGGCATCAAAGCCTTCGAACATAATGATCACACGATCTTTTTTATGAAACACACCCTGCTGAATCCGTAGCATCTTGAGTTGCAGTTTTTTTGCCTGCTCCTCCAAGAGCTCCTTACCGTGAATCGCCTCGGGGGCCTTAGCGAGTGAACGTAGAAGACCGGAGAGCGTTTTTTCTTTTTTCATCTTGATCCTTTACCACATGGCCTTTATAAGTTCTGAATAATCCAACTGATGGCGGACCTTCTTAATCGCCTCAATATAATTTTTACGGCGAAGCTCATCATCAATAATTCCATTTCCCCAATTAGGGACTTCGATCTTTTCCTTAGCACAAATAAATTCGACTAATACCCGTGACCAGCGGCCGTTGCCGTCCTTAAAGGGATGAATAGTAAGTAGTCTTTCATGCAGGATCGCCATCATTTCTTTTGGAGAGTAAGTTTTATTTTCAAGCCAAAAGTGCAAATCTTTTTCTAGTGCTAAGAGAGCAGGGCGCACGTCATAGGGTTTTAGAAAATCATTATTGGCCAGTTCCGTTGTACGAACAGAGCCTGCAAACTTCCAGATCTTACCCAAAAGTTGTTTGTGCAGTTCCAGCCATGTGGGATACTCCAGATGATTTTTTTTGGTGGATTGGCACCAGGAAATTCCTTGGGCGATATTTTCAATCTCATGTTCGTAAAGCTCCGTCATATCCTGAATGTGCCTTAGCTTAAGATCAAAGCGCATGCTTTCTTCCAGGGGCGTTTGTCCTTCACGGTTTTTAAAAAATACCGACATTACCAAATATCCCCTTTCTCAATAAATGTTTTGGCCAAACGCTCGATGCGCTCTTTCTCATCGCCGGTGACTGTTTGATTTTCAAGTTTCATGTGCAGATCGGCGAGTCCCAGAATTTTGCGCGCTTTTTCAAAGGCCTTATCATGAATGAGAGTTTTCATTTCTTTTTTCGGCACAAAGGCATAGACCAAATCACAATCCATTGCTTCGGCCATTTTTTTTAAAGTAGAAAGATTCACCTGGCCATCCACTTCCCGACGTTCGGCCTGCGCTACGGTAGCAGTGGAGAGTGAAACCAATTTAGCAAGTTCACTCAAAGTCAGACCAAGGGCCGTACGCATATAGTGAATCCAACCATCACGAACAGATGCTGTTTCTTTCACCGCTCGTAAGCTTTCTAAGCGGCGGTTGATTTGTGCGAATGTCGTATCATTTAAAAAGAGAGGTTTCATAGCTCAGTCCTTTAAGAGTTTGATCTCTTATCGGATATTTTACATATAAATACATAAAAAAAAAGAAAAAAGTATGTATCTATACGTAATTAAGTTTGATTAATTGTGTATAAATACATAAAAAACTGCCTATCTACCCGTTTTTACTTCAGTAGCGGGAATCTTTCGGTAAACATACCCACCAGCGTAGATTAAGGCCCCCATCACCAAGAGTGAAATGATCCGCTCAAGCGGGGAGAGATTGCTAAAATTAAAGAATACAAACCGGCCAATTGCAAAAACCACCACCGGCAGCGATGCCTGCGCCAACACCTTATCGCTTCCTTTCAGCGCCATAATCAAACAACCAAAAGCATAGGCCACGCAAAGTGGACCAACCCAGATTTCGCCTATGACATCTTTCAGACGACAAATTGAAACCACCACCAAAATATTCGCGACCGTCATGAGAATATTATTTTTAGTACTTTGGTAGCCTGTGATTAACAGCACTCCATAAAGAAAACCGAATACCAAAAGTGATGTCGAACTAAAATCACCAGCACCAGTGATCACCATCATCATGGCGTGGCCGATAACTAAAAATGAAAGCAACTTCGGTCCCAGCATCGCGGGGCCTTTCATTATCTTACCCAAGAGTCCCAAGACGGCCATCAAAGCTAAACCAAAGATCAGCTGACCAACATCTCCCAGGCTCACAAAATAAACCGAATGAAAAAACATGACACTGACTAAAGTCAGTACCGCGCCACTACTTTCAAGATGCTCTTTACCTAGTCGACTGCGCGCAATGCCGTAGATCGCAAGGATTGTCGCTGCAAAAGATAGGGAGAAAATAGTCGCGTACGTAGGGTTGATTAAATTAATGAAATAAAATTCCTGGCCATAGAAAAACAAAAATACTGGAAAGAGCATCATCGCTTCGCGCTCTCCCAGGATACTTTTATTCACAACCGAGAACACACCGGTCGCAATGGCAAAGATCATAATCTGAATCAGCTGAATGGTTGCAATCTGCTGCGCTTGGATGACAGATACCTGGCCCATGGAGAATGAAAAGAAAACCACCAGACCCAGAGAAAAGTAGGCGGCAATACTAATCAAACTTCGATTCTTCAGTTTCACTGCAAAGGCTGAAAAGATGATGTCCCAGACAATGATAGGAAACGCGATGGCCGTTAAATCAGCGAAATTATCTTTTAATAAATAAGAGCCCAAGTAGGTGCCTGCGATGGCAAAGATCGCAAAAATATCTTCATTAAAAATACTCAACAGCCAAAGTGACAAGGCACCCACGCCCCAGACCAGATAGAGGCCAGTCACGGGTTCAACTACGTGATGAAAAAAGACCGCGCCGTAAACAGTAAGATGAAGAATCACAATTCCAGCAGAGGGCAAAAGGGAGATATAAGTTTTATCTTTGGAATCAACAAAAAATGGAATCGAAATCAGCGACCCACCAAAGAGTGCCGCCAAGAGTAGCTGACGATAGGGAGTGAGCCAGCCACTATCAACTGAAAACTTAATCAAAAGAATCATCGCCACGATCAGACATCCTACACCCAAGATCCCGAGGAGATTGGTTGGTTCGCTAGGTTCTTTCTTATAAGCTGGTCTAGGGCGCGGAGTCGGAGCTACGTGGACGTGGGCAACATGTGGCACATGTGCAACAGGCTCTTCTGGCGCATATAGTTTGTTTTCTATTCGACGCAGCCTTGAGTCAAGGCCCGCAATAATAGTTTTTAAATCAGTCAGTTGATCCTGGTCCATGGTCCCTCACATATTAAAACTTAGAATAAGTGTATAAAACTTGATATCATAGCGGAACTGATTCTTCGGGGGTGCCAAGGTTTCGACAGGGAACTAGAAGGGTTGAGTGCGTGCAGAGGTTGATCGAAGGCCTCTTAAAAATCGATCACATTATAATCGACAACGATTATGCAATGGCTGCTTAATTAGATTCGTCTAATTGGTACCTGAGGGGCCAGCACCGATAACAAAAAGCTGGTAAAGACGATGGCAGATCGTCCGTAAAATAAACTGCAGAGAGATCAGGTGTGGTTACTCTTTAAAAGCCACGACTGTTTGTTGGTTCAGTAAAAATCAAAAATAGTGTTTTTGCTAACTCAGAAACTACGCACGTAGTACTTTATTTGGAAGGTTCTTTGGACGTGGGTTCGATTCCCACCACCTCCACCATCGTAAGATATAAATTAAGCTCCGAAAGGGGCTTTTTTTATTTAAGTAATATCAATTAACTAGACTGAGAAGCGCTCGAAGTTCATTTATCAATATCATTAGAAATCAGCTGAAACAACGGGGATTGCAATACTTTTTATTTACCGGGTGTATTTATCGATTCTTAGTAAATACAATTAACAATAATTAATAAAAAAGGGTTTGGAATGATGGATGAATTAGAGGGACTTGAAGCGAAGATCAGTGAAATTTTTTTTCCATATCAGACGGATCGAATGGCTAAATTTATGGAGGAGAATAAGCGGTTTGTACATTATACTTCAGCAGCAGCAGCGATGAATATTTTTAAAAGTAAGCAGATATGGTTGAGACAGCCTT
>JBILYY010000286.1:0-2700 GCA_044377495.1 Bacteriovoracaceae bacterium
CTTCAGGTAGCTCCTTAAGCGTCAAAATTTGTTCCGGCTTATGAGTTTTAAGTGGAAAGGTTAGGTCATCTAAAAGGTTAAGCTCTGTGACATCTTTTAATGTCCATTGTCCTTGCGGATTAAAAAGCGCACTAGAGGATTTTAGAATTTTTTCACTTTTATGTGAAATGTTGAAATAGTAAATTTCAAAATCTTTTAATAAAGATTGTTTCTTATCAAAATACGTAAAAGAGGCAAAATAATTATCACTTTTATACCAAAACTTACCACCATCAATTGAGCTTCTGGTTAGGTAGCGGCCTTCAGACATACGACTTTTTTGAATGTGTTGACGTTTTACTGAATTGGCAATTGGCTCAAGAAATCCAAGATTATAAAACTGTAATGCCACAACAACTGAAGCGCATGCTCCAATTAATAAATAAATTTTTCTATATGAGTACCCGGCCGCTAAAATGGAGATTAATTCAGAGTGAGCCTTTAACTTGTTAAGCGAAAAAAGTGTTGCAACCAGGCAACAAATAGGAAACATTTTGCTCATAAGGTCAGGCATTTTTAAAGAATATTCTAGAAATACTCGAGCAACATCTTTGCCCTGTAAAAAACCATTAATAAGATCAGAAGTCGTGATGAGAAGAAAAAGAACCACTACAGCACCAATAAAGCTTTTAAACCACTCTTTAACAATTAGTGAAGAAAGAATCATCATTTTTTTATAATCACAGGAAGAAAGGTTTTAGAAAAAAGAAATAATATAGGCTTAACAAGAATTCGAGTAATTGATCTCAGGATGAAGTTATTCTCACATTTGGGAACTGCTTGAGAAGAAAACTGATAATACATCCGCACCAGGGTTTGTCCCCAATCATAACGAATCAAACGGTCTTTTAATTTTCTACAATCCTTGGTCACAATATGTTCATCACCATAACAAAATGAAACAATATAGCATTTTTTAGATTGCACAAAGATCTGCCTATATGCTTCACGAAACATATCCGGGCTTTTATAAGTAGATCTCTTAAGAGATTTTCTAACGAGTTCCGAGTTTACAACCTGGTAAGGTTGATTGGCGGTGAAGTGAACAAATAAATCGAGGCATTTTTGAGCAGCAGGTTGAAACTTTGGAACAGCATCATATAAACGAGCCATTTCAAAAAGAATCTGACTGATCATAAAAGTTTCAGTTAAATCTTTTTTGGGATCAAACATATTAAGTTTTAATTCAGTGTATTCTTTAACTTCTTTAATTTCCGCCATAATCGAAAGGTAGTCAGTAAAACACCTGAGGGCCGTTGTGTAATCACCAGCATCAAGTGCAATCTTGCCACGTTTTGCCATGGTTATGCGTGTTTCAAACTTTTGCTTAAGTCTAATTTGCTTTTCAAGCTTGTCACGCGCAGCTTTTGTGGATCTGGAAATTGTAGCCATATTTTGCCCATCAAGTTCTAAGACTTTTGCCCTAGAACTTAATAATAGCCGAGATTGAAGTATCTACCAGTGTTTCGTCCTGATATACGTAAGAATTTTTTCCAAATTGCTCAGAGAATTTTTGAGCAAATTCCACGCCCAATTTAGGTCCTGTCCAACTTACGCCCCAACCTGTCCCTTTTGACTCACGGACGTTGTCGTAAAATTTGCCTAATCTAAAGAAAAAATCATCAAAAATCTGTAGTTGTAAAGCTGTACGCCAAAGGTATTTGTCCTTTACGTCTTTGGTGTACTGGGCCCCAGCATCGGCAATAAGTGTTAGCTTTTGAGCAACAGCGTATTGAAGACCGGCCAAGGCTCTTTCTTCATTGGGGGTTGTGCGTGTTGGGTCCACAATAACTAAACCAATCACGCTTTTATCATCGAGAGCATGGGTAAGTCCCATGGTTAGCTGGTGACTGACTTGATGGCGATTAGAATACTCTTTTGGAAGGGTATCTTGAATGTAATGATAGGAAACGCCGAGTGCCGTAGATTTACTAATTGGCGCAGCAGCATGAGAAATAATTTGTTCTCGTTGGAAATTGTTTTCATCTTGATTCAGGTAAGCAAAACCACCTTTAAGTGGACCGTCATGGTCGGCCATAAAAATACCCTGTGAGCGGTTTGGGTTTGAAAAGTCATCACTTGCGGCTTTTCGCTCTTCGTTTTCATGGCGCAATGTTGTGGTATATCTCTGATACGAGAAACTAGAACCGTCAAAAAAAGCAGATGCTGCAGGATTTAATATTCCTGCCTCGGTTGAAAGCATACTTGCCACACCGGCGCCAGCGGTAGAATTAAGTCGCGAGGTTTGAAATTCACGAATTTGGGCCCATGATGACTGGCCCATTAAGAGCATCAACGCTAAAATATAAATTTTATTCATAGTAAAAAATGTAGATAAAAAAAGACTTTAAAACAAGGTATTTATGAAAATCAAAAAAGCCATTATTCCTATAGCCGGCAAGGGTACTCGCTTTCTACCGGCCACAAAAGAAATAGCCAAAGAAATTATTCCAATTATCAACGTTCCTATGATTCATTATATTGTACAGGAAGCAGTTGAGGCAGGAATAGAGCAAATAATATTCGTTACCTCGTCGGGGAAGTTTTCTGTTGAAGACTATTTTGATAGAAACCTAGAGCTTGAAGCGTATTTAGAAAGAAATAATAAAATTAAAGAATTGGAATTGATTCGAAAAATTGGTTCGATGGTTGAAATAACTT
>JBILYY010000154.1:0-8040 GCA_044377495.1 Bacteriovoracaceae bacterium
CTGGCCACTGTGAAACATTATCTTGAAACGATGAATCCTGAAAATTTGATCTAAAAAAGAAGGCCCCGTAAGGGGCCTTTATAAATTAGAACTTGTAAAACGCCATTCCTTGAAAACTATGAATCTTTAATTCATTTTCATACACATCAGATAGACCACGCTGGTAGCTGAACTCGAAAACCAAAAAACTCTCGCCTGGATTGCTATACCTGCGGTTGCTACATGAATGAAGTAATTACATCACGAGATCTAAAATCAAGCAAAGGTTATGGTTTTTTACCAGTTAATTGGATGAACTGTTCAATGAGTGCTTTCTCGGACCCATTTGATTGCGGGTCATAGAAAGTATTATCCATACCATTTGGAAGGTATCGCTGTTCCACCCAATGCTGAGGATAACTATGTGGGTATTTGTAGTTAACTTTATCGGGTGATGTGCTTGAAAGATGCCCAGGCACATTGATGGTTGGATTTTCTTTAACAAAACTCAAAGCACTATCAATTGCTAAATAGGCCGAATTTGATTTCGGTGAGAGGGCCATATAAACCGTAGCATGTGAGAGTGTTATTCTTGCTTCCGGCATACCAATTTGTTTCATCACGTAATGGGCATTAGTCGTAATTTGTAGTGCCTGAGAATTAGCAAGTCCAACATCCTCTGAGGCCAGGATCATTAGCCTTCTTGCAATAAACTCCGGATCTTCTCCACCATCGAGCATGATTGCTAAATATAAAAGGGCCGCTTGAGGATCAGATCCACGAATGGATTTAATAAAAGCCGAAATGACATCATGATGGCGATTACCACTAATATCGTATTGTCTGGCATGAAGAAAAAGTTCTTTTAAGACTTTTTCCTTATCGCCAAGTTCTGCCTGGTCATAGGTTTGTAGGCGCGAGAGTTGGTTTAGAGCAAATCTTGCATCACCGTTTGAAAGTTTTGCTAAATCATCAAGAAAGAATTTCAAATCAGGACGTTTTAAATCCGCCAGACCTTTTTCTAAAATTGAAACCAGGTCTTTTCCTTCCAATTGTTTTAATTCAATCAGCGATACTCTTGAGATAAGCGCTTTATTTAAAGAGGTGTGTGGATATTCTGTGGTGGCCCCAAAAAACAGGAAGTCAGCATTTTCCAAGTAGGGGAGTAGTGCATCTTGCTGGGACTTATTGAAACGATGAATTTCATCGATGAATAAAATACTTTCTTTGCCGAATTGTTTTCTGCGATCAAGCATCTCAGCAATGAGCTTTTTGAGGTCCGGTATCCCCGAAGTAACTGCGGAGAAAACGTGGAGTTCCCTCTTGATTTGGGCCGAAACTAAATGGGCCAAAGTGGTTTTACCTGTTCCTGGGGGACCCCAAAAGATGACATGACGAGGATGAGAGACGAGTTTTTCAAGTTGGGGACGTATTTTCTCTTGGCCAAAAAAATCAGACAAGCTCTTTGGTCTAAGCTTTGCCGCCAATGGTAGTTCGCTTTCAGAGTCAAAATTGAAGGCATCAAGTTGCATGAGGTGTTTTACCAATCAGCGATAAGGGTGTAAAAAGAAAAACATGACACTGAGCCTCATTTGTTGACAACCCACGGCCATACCGATACTTTCTACCACCTAAATCAAAGCTGTTTCGGCTTTTATCGCTACGCTGAAGGGGGTGTAAAGAGCATGGCAACTATAATAATTGATATTGACGATAGATTTCCTGCTGAGAAGGCCCTTAAGAAGTTTAAACGCATGTGCGATGCCTTTGGTATTGTAAAAGAATACCGCGCTCGTACTGAGTATAAAAAACCTTCAGTTAAGATGAAAGAAAAACTTGAGAACGCTGAAAAGCGTCGTCACAAGACTAACGTCCGAACACGGTCAAACAAGTACTAAGTTCAAGGGCCCTCGAAAGAGGGCCTTTTTTTTTGCCATCACTTTTTAGTTTTATAAATCCACCTACCGGTTAGATTCAGAATATTCTATTGAAAGAACTAAAGTCTAATCGTGCTTCTCTGGAAGTCTCATATAAAAGTCCTGGAATTATTTTGCCAAATAATATTAAACTAAAACCTGCCAGCACCTCTTCTCTGTTTCGAGTAGTCACCATTGAAGTTTAGCCGGGTCTTCTATCCTGACGCTCTCATCTCGTCGTTTGCAGCCTTCCGCTCGAGATTTCTGCTTTTTGAGTTATACTGATGTGGGGTTAATTCAGGCTATCCATGTTGATTACGGATTCTTAAGGCCTTGGCAAACTCTTTCGGCCAGATCCTTTGCCGCTTCCCCGCAGACATGAATATTGTCATTCGAGGCGGCCCCTGAGCATCCCGATTTTCCCTCGATCTGAACTCTTTTCAGCAGCTCATTCCCATCATAGAAGGCTGAGTCCTTCATGAGTTCGAGCCCATCCAGATGTTGGCAGCGATCTTTTAATGTTTTCTTGATGGCCGTCGCAATTCTTTGAGTGTTGGCAAGGTTTTTTCTTGGGACGTTTCTTTTGGTCTGTATTTGCATTTCATAAGTTGGAGTCAGAAAAAAACAATCTGAAGACGAGATATTCTTCTCAGCAATCAGCTTCATAAGTGCTTCAGTTTCTCTGACAATTTCATCATCAGGACTTGCAATGTAGTTATCACCAAAAAAGAAAAGAACTTTCTTTGGTGCATAAGCGTCTAGCATGGGAGAGATTCGTTTTTTACAAAAAGGAACAGCATCTCCGATGCCGATATTGAGATGAGGGTTAAGTGGATCACGTTGGATGATTTCAACATTGTCAAGGCCACCTTTTCCAAGCCAACTACTGATAACACTTCCCCCTTTACCAAAAATAACAAAGTCCTTTTCCAGGCAAGTTTGGAGAAAATTACCAAAATAACTCTTGGACCAAGACCCACCTGTTTGAGAGTCACCAACAACAATTGTCTCCACGAGGCCTTGGCAGTCGGCCCAAGCAGGAATCATTAATGACAGAAATGCGAGGTAAATGAAGGTTTTCATGTGTGGGATAATAATATGTTGATTCGGAAGTCGTCTTTAGCGCCTATAAAAATTATAGACTTCAAAAACGAAAACCCATCTTTAACAATCATTGACACCTCCTTGCTGTGACAAAGAGAATTCGTGGCCTTGAAAGCTAATAATTTTGGAAAATACCGATCATATTCACATATTTCCATCATGAAGCAACTCAATCCTCTACATTTCGAAGACCGGGATTTGCTTAGGTAGAGGAGTCCGGTTGATTGATTGGTAGAGATAAAGTAAAACATGTATTCTGGTTGTTCAAATGATACTCAAATCGACCATTGTGATTTTGAAGAATTGTTTTCGAGATACTTAGGCCAAGGCCCGTGCCCTTTCCAGGGGCTTTGGTAGTAAAAAATGGGAACATCATTTTATCGACTACGGCCTGAGGAATCCCTTGACCTGAATCAATTATGGAAATGTCCCACATCTGATCATTTTTTTTAATTTGAATTTTTATCCAAGGATTACTTGTTCCCTCAATTGCATCCGAAGCATTAGTTATCAAATTTAGAATGACCTGGGAAATTTGGACGGCTTTTCCCCAAGAGTAGAATGTTCCTATGACTTCGCATTCGAGCCTAATATTTCTCTTCTGAATTCGATTTTTACATAGATCTAGGGAGTCTTGAATCACTACGTTGAGGTCAATCTTTTCCATCTCATCATTAACCGCATCCCGGGAAAATGCGACTAAACCTTTGATGATTTTGGATGAGCGTTCTGTCATCCTGATGATTTTATCTAAATTCTCAACAACTATTTCATTGTTTGACATGCCCTCAAGGATTTGGCTTTTTGTCATCCAGGCCATGCCATCAATGATGGCGAGTGGATTGTTTAGCTCGTGAGCAATACCGGCCGCCATTTCTCCCAACGTCGACATTTTAGAGCCGTGCACTTTGATTAATTGCACTTGTTGAACTTCGTTATACTGATCAATTCTTTTAATAAGGTTTTCGAGTGTGAAAGTTAATGAAGCCAGGAAAATCTTAAATGGCTCGGAGTGATTTCTTTTTTCATCTATAGAAAAAAACACACAGTACCTTTGAATTCCGTTAATCCTTATTGGCATGATAATTTCTGGTATGGCAGGAGATCCTATCCCCGCAGTCAAGTTTCCCTTCACTTTGCAAGATCTTTCAATTGCATTTATCGTAAATTGAATTGCTTCGTCGGCATTTGAACAGCTCGAACAAAAGTTTGCGATCTCTAGATTTAATTGTGCGTAATTGTTTTGCTCTTCTAATTCTTCAATTGCCTTGGTCTGAAGCTTCCTCGCAAATTTTTCTGCATGAATAAGAATATAGAAATCAAAAACAGGAGAGTAAACTGGAAAGTCACTATAAGTTAAATTAAACTTTGTAATAATCTCAGCATTTTGAACTAAAGGTGTAATTGCAAACAAGAAAATATCATTTGCCTCGAGCCACAGCACCTCACCGTTAAAGCTTACCTGGGTAGTTTTTGATTTTAAAGAAATCAGTTTTCCCACTATTTTTGGGAGGTCTTTTATCTCACAATGATGCTTTGGAGAGATTATTTCAAAGATCTCTGATGCCAAAATCTCATGGCCTAAATTCAGAAACGTCTTAGATGCACTTCTTCCAAAAGAAGTTACGTGGCCTTCGGCATTGATCCCTAGGTAAAATGGGTAGAGCTGATTTACGTGTTTTTTGTCAAGGGTTAGTTCCATTTAATGCGAAACCGATCTGAAAGATTATCTTCTGTCCTTCCCAGGTAACTGACTTCAACTTTAAGTTGGTATCGTTTTCCCAAGGCATCGAGAAGTCCAGAAACCATCGGAGTTAATCCGGCCCGCTTTGAGCGGTAGAGTATGTCAAATTCGGTTGGTGAAATTTCCTTTTCAACCTCGAATTCTGGTGGAATAAGCCCGGGCATCATGGCGCCCATGTGGTTATGCATTTTGTTTAAATTAAATAAGCACTCTTTGAAAGTTGGCCCAAACAAATTTAGAAGTGGCTCATAACCAGCGTTGACAGCATATTCAATCCAGTACGATCCAAAAAGATGCAAAATTTCTTCAGGTTTTTTTCCTGTAACCTCACTAGCACCACCAACCAATTTGTAGGTAATGTCATCGTCATAGACAGTTAAAAGCTCAAAGTAGTTTTGTTTGACCTGAGACTTATCTTGGACTTCACGCCATCCAGCTTCTCCAATATTGTCAATAACCAACTGTTTTATTGCCATATTTATGAGTCCGTACATTGGATAACCTCTAGCGTTAAGAAAATACGATAAAATTTTATACTAGAAAATCTTGGGTGTTAATCTCTAAAGATTAAGATTATCTTAATTATATGCATAAATAAAAAATGACTACATCTCTTAAGTTATACCAATTAGAACCCGAAAATAGAGGTCGGCGATTTTCCTTTGAATAGATAGAGCGAAGGCCTTCCTATCCTAAGAGAGGAGATTTCTGCTTTTTTACTTATACAGATGCAGGGTTAATTCGGGCCATCCTTAATGATTCATTTTTTCTGTGAACTCAGGTGTCTTGAGAGCAAAAATTTGAAAATGGTTCTCAAAAAATTCAATCATAGTGATAGATCTCGGAGAAGTTGTATTCATGCCAATTAATTTTTCCGCCCCCGCCCCTAGGCAGGACTGAGAGACCATATGCACTCCCTGATAAAGGCCTGGGTAATAAGCATGATGATGGCCTGTGAGATAAAGCTGAACGCCATGCTTTTGCATCAAACCAAAAAGATGTTGATCAAAGTATGATTCATTGGGACTGCTTTGATTAAATTTAAACATGGGCACGTGGGTAAAAATCGCCTTAAATTTTTTCTCACTATGCTTTGAAAGCTCACTATCAAGAAAATTTTAAATAAGACCGTCTTGTAATTTTCAGCCGAATCCTAGAAAAAGTCGTGAATATTTCCTTTAAAAGTGAGACCGAAGGTCATCCGATTCCTAAAAAGGGGGGATTTCTGCTTTTTGAGTTATACTGATGTAGGGTTAATTCGGGCCATCCTTTGAACCAACCAGCGACGAAATAGGAAAACTTCAAGCGTCTCGCTTGTAGAATAACGGGAACATTATGACCAAAAAATCAGTCAGCCCCAATCCGAATTGGATTCTAGGAAAAAAAATCGAGTCTCCAGTTGATAAGATGGTTAAGTGTGACATCTCAAAATTGACTCCTCAAGATGCTTACAAATTACTTATAGGATCAGTTGTTCCAAGGCCTATCGCATTCATTTCAACTATGAGTCCGGATGGTAAAGGCAATCTAGCTCCATTCAGTTTTTTCAATGGTGTTTCCAGTAAACCACTTTGCATTATGGTATCTATCACTCGCAGAGCAGATGGTTCAAAGAAAGATTCACTACTTAATATAGAAGCGACTGGTGAATTTGTAGTGAACTCTGTTGCCGAGTGGATGATTGAACCGGTTAATTATTGTGCCGCTGAATATCCATATGGTATTGATGAAATGGAAATGGTGGGGCTCACTCCATTGAAATCTGAAATGATAAAACCCAATCGAGTTAAAGAGTCTCCCATTCAACTTGAATGTAAGGTTCATAAACTATTGGAGATCGGCGACGGCGCAGGTGGTTCAACTATTGTTGTGGGTGAAATTGTCTTAGTGCACGTACATGATAAAGCTTATCAAAATGGCAGAATCCTTCTTGAAGAAATTCTGCCAATCTCTCGTTTAGCGGGAGACTTTTATGGTCTTACGCCGGATACCTTTGAACTTAAAAGACCCAAAATCTAGAGCATAATTTTTACGGCGATACTCACGGCCATGCAAAGAAAAATGGGTTTAATAATTTTTGTTCCCATTACACCAGCATGTTTTGCTCCAAAATATGATCCAATCATGACTCCTAGACTTGAAACAATTCCGAATTCCCAATTAACCTGACCTGCTCTGATAAAAGCGACGAGAGCTATAATACTTGTGAAAAGATTAATCATCTTAGCAGTACTAGTGGCGCCAAGAAAATTACTTCCACCAAGATTAATCATAGCGAAAATTAGAAAGATTCCGGCACCTGGACCAAAGAATCCATCATGAATACCAATAAAGAGACCTGCAACTCCTAATTTAATGAGAGAGATTTGTGAACTTGCTTTACTTGTTCCGAAATCTGGTTTGAAAAGAACAATCAGTGCTACAACAATTAGTAATCCTGAAATCACTGGCTCAGCAGATTCTCTACTTAATGATCCAATTAAATTACTTCCGATAACTGCACCAACGAGGGCAGGGGTAATCATTGCATAAAATAATTTCCATTGAACTGTTCCTCCTCTCCAAAATTTCACAGCACTTGTGAATGTTCCAGCTACGTTAAATAATTTATTAGTAGCAATGGCAGCTTGTGGTGGAAGACCAGCAAACAAAAACGTTGGAAGCATGATGAGGCCGCCGCCTCCAGCAATTGCATCAATAAAACCTGCGATGATAGAAATAAAAAAAACAACGTATAATATCTTTTCCATGGTCAGCTCCTAGTATTTAGCTAAATTAAGTGATTTTAATGAGTGGTTAAGTGCATTGAAGTAACCCCAAACTTCTCGGTAGTCATACTTACCTTTTTCAGTATCTAAAGACGAAAGACGGGCGAAAGCATAGTTCGGCCAGTCTCTATAAACAGGGTGACGATGATGATGATCATGAACCGGAGTATCACCTACAAGAATAAACACTCGCACTGGTAAATGAATGAAAAGCATTTTGAATGACCAAGTTGTGACATTTATCAGATTTGGATTTTGAGGATACTCTTCTCCACAAAACACTGCATTAGTAAGGACTGATAAAGATTCAAGATCAAATTTTCTTCCTTCCTGAGTTTCTGGAAAAGTATGCTCAACTGAAAGTCTTAATGCAGAACTAATTGGATAAAGAATAAATAAAGGCATAATCCAAGCATAAAAAAAGAATGACATTTTGCCAGCGATGCAAGCACCAATGACCAACAGGGCCCAAAACAATGCGATTGCAATTTGCCCTGCCAGACTCATTTTCTTTTGTTCTTTCAAACGT
>JBILYY010000036.1:0-23701 GCA_044377495.1 Bacteriovoracaceae bacterium
TTTTTCCGTCTTGATAGGTAATAAGGGCGATTTCGATGATTTCTTTTTCTTCGTGGAGTCCGGTGGCCTCAATGTCGCAGATAACGTAGCGGCGCGAGTTCATACTCTATTGTAGTATTTTTTCTGGCCTGAGCACAAGTTTGGGGGTGACAGTTTGGAGCTAAAATGTTGAATTTCCTATATGAGAGACTTTAAGTTAGAAAAATCATGGAAAGAATTGCTGGGTAGCGAGCTCAAAAAGCCATATATGAGCGATCTTCGGACTTTTTTAGTCCAAGAAGAAAAGGCCGGAAAGACTGTTTATCCTCAATCTCAAGACATTTTTGCGGCCCTCAACCTCACAGCATTTGATCAAGTGAAGGTGGTTATTTTAGGTCAGGACCCCTACCACGGACCCAACCAGGCCCATGGCTTATGTTTTTCAGTTAAGCCTGGTGTAAAAATCCCACCATCTTTAGTAAATATTTTTAAAGAACTAAAAGAAGATCTAGGGATTATGCCACCAACTCATGGATGTCTTGATGCTTGGGGAAAACAAGGCGTTCTTTTACTTAATAATGTTCTTACGGTCGAAGATGGGAAAGCTGGAAGTCATCACCTTAAAGGCTGGGAACAATTCACAGATAAAATCATTGAGCTACTAAATGAGAAAAAAGAAAATCTGGTTTTTATTTTGTGGGGTAGTCCGGCACAAAAGAAAGCGCAGAAAGTTGATAGTAAAAAACATTTTATTATTAAATCAGTTCATCCTTCTCCACTTTCAAGTTATCGAGGTTTTTTTGGTTCAAAACCATTTTCACAAACCAACACCTATTTGAATTCTAAAGGTATTAAACCTATCAATTGGTCGCCGCACGAATAATATCTGTGAAGTTTTTATACAAAATGCCAATTTATGGGCCCCTTATGGTACTTATAGCGAATGAAATTACTTCTATGTACCCTGTTCATTTCCTTAAATGCCCTTGCTGCCGATTACAATTGCCGATCCGGTATGATCAAACTTGAACTTAAAACTGCCGGCGACATGTCGAGCCTTATCATTAGAGATATTCAGACGGGTGAATTTTATTATAATGGTATCGTCTCGGAGGTCGTCCAAGCTAATAACAGAACAGAACTAATGTTTGAAACTCGCTCTCATAATTTTTTGCAACTTCAGTTTAAAGCATCAGATATAGAACAAGAGTCAGACCGGTTATATGGCTTTGCCCGTGGTTGGTTTGGAGCGGGTTTTATTGATACCAGCATTAACTGCATCAAGAAGATCTAGATGTCCTCCGAAATCAGAAGTAACAAATTCTCCATGCTTTTCCCTGACTCATTTATAATTAACGATTTTCTTATGCCAGATGAATTATTAAGTCTTCGAGACTTGTTCAAAACGACAAGATCGGAGTTTCAATATGGGCACAATGAAGATGGGAGTCTAAGTCTGGTATGCAGGACCCATCAATTACTTCAAGAAACTTCAAATGTGCCATGGCTCAAGATTAAATTTGAAGCTTCATTTCAAAACCTTTGTGAATCTTTGAAGCTTGATAAAGACCTGCATCAAATGTTGTCATTCAAAAAATTCTTTTTTAAATTTTATTTAAAAAATGATTATTATGGGAAGCATGTCGACAGTTCAGAATGTAATCTCAGTTTTCTATATCAGTTCTCTTCAGGAGGAGCAGACACATCTTTTTCTGATTTAGTATTTGAGGATGGAGAGCGTATACCATTCAGATCGAATCAAATGATTATATTCCAATCAATGAGACCTCACTCTTTCAGCAATAACGAATCTGATAAAAACCAGGATCTTTATAAATGCTTGGTCCAATGTTTACCTGAATTTAGCTAGCCATCACATTACAAATCGTTTTTTTAGTCTATTCCTGTAAAGGAAAAACTTCCAAATCACCCTTGGCGGACTTTAGTTTCCCTTCTAAATAGGGAAATGGCATTAGTACGTCTTTCAATTTATTGTCAATAGATGCTAGTTTTAAAATTAAGCGAAGATAAGATTTTTCCGAACCATGGAAGCCATCCAATGCTTCTTTATCTGACGCTCCCAGATTCGCCATGTCACTCGCGTCTATAAGAGTATATCCCTTACGATCAAATAACGGTTTCAAAGTGCTGAAGAGTTTTTTCATGTACCCATACTTATCTCCCATACTCATCATTCTTTGATAAACCTCATGTGCGTAAGGGGGTAAATAAGCAACAACATGAATGTTTTTTTTCTGACAATCGCTTAGAATCGCATCCAGTTCCTCAATTGCTTTGGCGTGAACGTCATTCGAGTATTGAAATCCAAGCAAAGCATTAGTTATTCTATCATGACTCATTTTGAACTTATGATCAGCATGTAGCACACTTTCCGGATCTCGAATGATATAGCCATAGTAGTAGGTTCCGTCGTTTCTGAAGCCTGAATTATCAAGATGGGCACTGAGACCGATTCTTCTGTTTTCTGATAAGAGAGAAAGTGAAAAAAAACTTTTAAAGTCATATCTGCCGTCAATTAAGTCAGGAATAAAACCTTTAAGGACCTGACTTGTGACATACATCACATTTGAATAATCCATGGTAAAGTATTCTTCGTAGTCGAGATTCTCTGGATTAATATCATCCCAATTTTGATTAAAGAATCGCTGATCAAGGCTCAGCATGAGAATTTTTGGGGAGTAGTCGGAAGGAAGCCTGGTGAGGAATTTCCTGATATGGGGCAGTCTTCTAATTGCCCCCCCTGCATTGTAAAATGACGTCGTTTCCTTAAAAAAACTTCTCCGTACTTGCATGATTCTTGATGTGCCAACCGCCAGAATTTCTGGCCTTTGCTCTTTAGTCATTTTTATCTTGAATTGGACGCTTTCTGGGTTGGTATATTTAAGTCCTATTAGACAGTTTCTCTTATCGAGATGGCATGCCATAAGAGTGTCGAGGCCATTAAGAAAAATCTCATGAGATAGTAACAAGAAAAGTAAAAACGGAGTAATCATCATCATGGGAAGAATCAAAACTGATATTTTTTTAACAAATCGAAGGAACTCATCAGAAATTTTCAACTTCATCATAAGACTGGTTCCTAAAATTGAAAGTATATAAATTCTTGCTTAGGAGCTTCCATTGAAAGAAGGTGCCAAGCAACAGTGTAACTGAGAGTCAGATAAATGGACCATCGAATATAGACCGGCATTGTTGCAAGTCTTTTACGAATACTTCCATTGCGTTGTAAAAGATCAACAGCATTTATCAGTCCAATTAGTGCAAAGGAAATTAAAAGCCATTCAGTTCCCAGGCCAGTTCCGCTAACAGCCTCTCCAGTAAAGGTCAATTTACCAAACCAAATCTTTCTTACAAACTCACCCCATCCGGTTCCAAGATGAGTGAAGATATAAACTGCTTCACTAATCGTTGAGGCCCTGGTGAAGATCCGTCCAATACATACGAGACTAAAAGTTATCATTACCTGATAAAGCTTTAACATAAAGGGAGAAATTTTTTTTATTGGAGTATCAATCAAACGGCTTCGCTGATCTCTCGTCCAGAGAGAGAATACGAGATAGAACCCATTAATTGCTCCCCAGGTAATAAATGTCCAATTTGCTCCATGCCAGAGTCCACTTAAAAGAAAAGTGACTAAAAGGTTGAAGTACCAGCGCATTTTTGTCTTTTTCTTTCCACCAAGGGAAATGTAGACGTAATCTCTAAACCAACTTGAGAGTGAGATATGCCAACGCCGCCAATACTCTGAAATACTTTTAGAAAAATATGGTCTAACAAAATTAGGCTTGAGGGTAAATCCCATTACTTGCGAGGAACCGATAGCAATGTCGGTATACCCAGAAAAGTCACAGTAAATCTGAAAAGCGAAAAAGAATGTTGCAAGCGTCAGTACCACTCCGTTATGAGTAGATGGTGCACCGTAAACATTATTAACCAGAATTCCAAGGCGGTCGGCAATGATAACTTTTTTGAATAGGCCCCAGGCCATTATCTTTAAACCATTAGTAATACGTTCATAATCGAAACGATAGTTTTCCCTGAATTGAAACAAAAGGTTTTGAGGGCGCTCAATTGGGCCTGCACACAGTTGCGGATAAAACATAACATAAAGCGCGAAAATCCCCAGGTGTCTTTCGGCTTTCTGATTTCCTCTATAAACCTCGATAACGTAACTTAAACTTTGAAAAGTATGAAAAGAAAGTCCAAGCGGCAAAATTATGTCCAAAGTTGATTGGGGATAATTTAACCCAAAATTTTTGGCAACGATGAGCATATTCTCATTAAAGAAATTGAAATATTTAAAAACAAAAAGGATTCCACAAGTTGTAAAAATACTGATGTAGAGAAAAATTTTTTTCTTTTTTGGTTCTGATTTTTCGATGAAAATGCCTGCAGTATAATCCACGACAACGAGCACAGCGAGTACCAATATATACTTTGGGATAAACCACATATAAAAGATACAACTAGATATAAGTAATACTATCCATCGATTTCCCAGCCCATTTGTGGACGGAGGAGTTGCTAAAAAATAAAGAGTAGTAACTATTGGAAAAAAGATAAGAAAAGTGATCGAATTAAAGAGCATCGTTCTAAGCCTCAAATAAGTGACACTTAAATTAAAACCTAGATTAGGATCTATTTCACGATAAAAATATTCGGTAAGACCATTTCTAATGAAAAAGACCTATATAGTCGGTGTTTACGAATAGTTCGATTAAATTACAGTGCTTATTCATAATGCAATGCTTTGAACCTTTTTGACATGCCCCCAATATTTCGACTAACCTACTCAAATGAAAAAACTCTTCTTCTTTTTTACCCTCCTTACAACTTCTTTAACAGCTGCCTATGGCCAAGCCTATGAAGTCAGGTCCATTAAAGAGCTCGTAAGTGAAATTAGAAACTCAAAATTCAGTTATAAAGAAACAGGTCTAGTTTTCGGCTTTAATAGTATTCAAAGCTGCATGTACGTTGCGAGCGAAATGGTGATCTTCAAAAATTACTGCTTTCCCAAGAGGAACTACCCTGCTCGCGGCTACACTATTATTTCGGCCAAGTTTGGTATGATTGATATCTATGAAGAAAAATTTGATGCCATTATAAAACGAGATATACTTCAGACCGAATTCTCAAAGATCTTAGTTCCCTACCTTAGAACTCCATTCCCGCAAACGACAATGAATAATCTCAATGAGATGATGGAAGCTCTTTACGCTGAATATTATCCTGGCTGTTGGTCAACAAACTGGAGTTATTACTCTCACCTACCAGAAGCTGTGTGTAGCTCTGCTGCAGGTGAAGTCACAGGTTTTAACTCATGGGCACAAGAAACTCAGGCCCTGACTGATGATGTCCAAGAATGGAATGGGCTCTTTGACATCATCGAAAAAAAATTGTCACTTTAATCAATTGAATTACCAAATGGCCTATAGATCATATTAAGACCTGAAAGGTCACCCGTGAAAGTTTTCGCTTTCTCCTTAACCCACAAGAAGTCAGGGCGACTCTCTGAAATCCACTCTCCACCAACTATACTTCCAACCGCATCGATCTCAAGCGTATACTCATAGGGACGGGTCGTAAAAGTTTGGGCCGGAGTTGTTGTGACCGGATCCATTGAAAGGAATCCACCTTCTGCGTCAGCATCTTCCGGACGAAGAAGATTCAATTCTTCTCCATAAGTCATATCCATTTTTATGCGAACGATTTTTACGATGCCTTTTTTAGCTTCTTGAATATTAGCAACTCTCTCTTCCATAATTTCTGCTGCATACTCACCCACTGGCTGGTTCCATACATCATTGTAGCGATCTACATCGGCCACAAAACCGCGATCCTGGAGTCCAATCATATTAGCAAGGGCCATGTGAAATGATCCTGGATTCACGCCAGCGCAAGCTGGAGAATTCGCAAGACTTGGCTTGGGTGGAGTTTGAACTCTGTCTTCCGGATAGGCCTCTCCAGGAACTTTGCCATCAACCGCACAACGCTCACTGATACGTCCGTAGACATTACTCTTATGAACTTCAGCATAGTAATAGTCCAAAAGCGCTTTAACGTCTGTTGATCCGAATGGAACAGTAATCCCGTCTTTGTTTGTAAGATTCACACGAGCTGGCTCTGGATGGTTAACGGCCGCAATCGACCAGCCATGACATATCCCTTCCCACCACAAATCCGTAGGCTTGTTTTGTGAAAGAACTTTCCTGGTCAATGGATAATTATATTTACCCATATAGATGTCGTACTTTTCAGTTGCAGATAATTTTTCAAGATCAGCAAGATCTGTTTTCTCAAGCTCTACCTTAGAAAGTTTTTTGTATTTAAAGTTCTCAGGAGTCGGCTCATTATTCCAACGATACGCCACTCCTCCTAAATTTGCGGCCCAAAAAGTATCGGACCAAATATAATGAGGGTTTGATAGTTTAGCTTTCAAGGGTAAGGTATCGAATTTTGCAGTAAATGGTTTTCCAGTTACGCTTGCAAAATTACGAGGGTCATTTATTTTATCCCAACGAGCAGCAAAGGCACTCGAGAAAGTCGCTAAAATAAGAGCGGGTACGATTAGGGTACGCATGGAGGACTCCTTAAATATTTAACCACCACATCATTACCCCAGATCCGGACCGTGTGGTAAAGCGATGTACAAAAGGAGTAATTTATTCATTAAGAGGTAACGTTGGACCCTAAGTCTTTAAATGTAGAATTTAATAGAAAAGTAAATCATCCCTGACAAATAAATAATGATTCCTATAGAATATCTTTAAGGAAGTTCTCATCCGGATGTCCATTGTAGCCCGTTCTAAGTCCCGTTGGAATGTATCTGAACAAATAGAACCCAAACACACCTGTCTGATGCTGCTGCATTAAATGGTGAGATTCGTGAGTCAGAGTCGTAAGTTCTTTAAAACCTTTGTCACTCATGGCCACGTTACCAGGAAGAGTAATTGATGCCGTTATCATATCTGGAAGAACACCACCCACTCTGTAATTTGCATCTAGAATAAGTTGACGATTAATTGCGTACTCACCGCCTCGCCCAACTAAGTTCTGGTATTCATTTTCAAGATCAATCATGTCGTCAACTGCTGCTGGGTCATAGGCCTTAAAGGGATAATATCTTGTCCCAACGAACCAAATAAGAAGCTGGGTAGAAACCAGGCCATAGACCGACCCTTTGAGGCCTGCTTTGAGAATATCTTGTCCGTCAAGAGCTGCGACAGTTGCGCCCTGGATTCCTGCTTTAACTGTTTTTTCTAAAAGCTCAAGCTTTCGGTTCATGGCTAGAGACTTGGCATCAAATCCTTTTGTCATTGGCCGAGAAATATTTGTCGGAATAATATAAAACTGGATGATGTTAAGTCCTGCGCCAACAGCTGCTCCCGTTCTCAAGTCCTGGCCTGTAAATAAGCTCTGAAGAAAACCCTGACCTGCACCGAGGGCAACAATTTTAAAAAAACGACCGGCCCCAAATCCTGATCCCATAAGAAGAGCATCAATAACATCTTTAGGAGCTTCCTTTAAGAATTCTTCCCAATCTTTATCGTAGCGTTGGGTTTCAATCGCTCTTTTTACTAATTTCTGAGTACTCATTGCAACTGGAACATTTCCTTGAGTAATGATCAAAGTTGCCGTACCCGCAAGTATGGAAAGGTACGTTTCAGTTTGAATGATTTCATTTCCAAGTTTGATGAAAAAGTGAGCAACCTTTTTATCAAGGTAAACTTCTTTTCCTTTTCTATCAAAAAGAACTCCGTGATTCTTAGTTAACCATGGAGTCCCAGGGTATAGTGCCAACAACATTTCAATATTTGTAACAGCTTCTATTCGTCTCGGCTTATGACTACGATTTACATAAAGCAATTTAAGATCAGTAGCATTCGCTTGATTGTACTTGATAAGATCAGCTTCAATCTGCTGAATATTTTTTTGAATATAGTTTCTAACTGATAGTAAGTAACGGTCATCTTCTGAATGGATGATCTGATCTATCGTAATTTCTTTTAATCCATTTTCGATAGCGGCAAAGTTTTCTTTAATGAAGACCGGGCCCAGAATGTACATCCCATTTTCATAAGGCATGTCTGGTATTTTTTGAGACAACGCAAATAGAATTTGGTGTTTATTAGGAAGTTGGTGAAGAATATTAAAAAGATTATTCGCCTTGGTCTGAGCATCTGAGGTTGTTTCGCTCATGTATCCAATTGTCTTTAAACCATGTTTGCTCTGCTTAAATGTAAAAGATGGCTGATGCTTAAAGGCAAAAGGTGGCAAATGCTTCACATAAAGATCAATCAAAACTTTATAATAATTCTTTTGGAGATTTTTGAGTGCTTTGAATTTTATGTTCTTTATTTTAGTTACTGTCAAAGATCGAGTGTAGAAGCCTTTCCACTCTTTAATCTCAAAAGCAGATAAAATTCCAATTGACTCAGGATCGTTCGCTATGCGGTTATATTTTCCTATTCTAACAAGCTTTCCGTTATCTTTAATTTTTTGAAAATCGATGTATTTATAATCAGGTAATAACGCCACTCCTCTTGGAGAATAGAACTGCATGTAAAGGCTCTTATCTAAATCATTTTTTAATTTAGAATTTTCTTCAGCCGATTTTTTTAATTCATTTAGCCAACCAATAAAATTATATGAACCTGTTTCAGTCGCAAGTGCAGCCTTGAGTTTCTCATTTAGACCATCGTAATCTTCGGCAACGAGACTTGCCTGATCCACAAGATCCATAAGAGAAAGATCTAAACGATATTTTTCAGAGAACGGGTATATCTCAGGACTTGAGCCAAGAGTTTGAAACTCCTGAGTTATGGATTTAAGAACTTCATTGTCCTCAATCTTTAAAGTACCGGCCTGCAAGGCCAGGGAAAGAGCAAATGAGCAAAGGAGTATTAATGTTTTCATTTATCAAGAATACCAACGGAGGTAACCATTCAGGCCTTCATTGAAAATGTGACAGGCGGTGTTTAAAGACTATACAGTCATTGAATTATCTATTGATTCAAGGGCTTACGCAGGCCCTCCTACTGTTTGTGTCGGATATTTTTAGGCAACTTCAGCAGATAATATTATCCCCCTTATAAGAAAACGTATTATCCTTTATAAAAGAATAAGGAGCACGGAATGGAAGAGAGTAAATTTAATCTTTGGAGAGCTTGTTTCTCTTTTTGTTTTGTTGATGGTTTTCTTGCTCCCAAGGAAAACGAGTGGATTCAATCAAAGCTTGCCACTCTCGCTTTTTCAGATGATCAGTTAAAAATACTCATTCAAGATCTTAAGAATCCTCCTGCCGTTGAAAAAATCTTACCTCTAATAAAAAATCCTGTTGATCGTGGATTTCTAGTTAATCATATTCGGGTTCTTGCAAAACTAGATAACGATCTGTCTCAAGATGAAAAACAGAAAATCCAAGATGTACTAAAAGCTATTACTTCTAAAATTGATATGAAAGCAATGAATGATATTATTGCTCAGGATGAAAAAGCTTCATACCATGAAGATGAAGTCTACAAGGTTCACAATAAACACTCATTCGTTGAAGCACTCGTCATGGGGCTGATGAAAAAAATTAACGCAGGTGATTACACATCGCCTAATGATTAAGAATAAAGTTAAAAGTTTTTCTCAGAGTCGGCTGAAATTTTCCTACATCCTCTGACTTAAAAGATGATTTTGAAGATTTAAGGTGTAAGGCTTTGTTCTTATGTTGGGTCTAGTGATTTTGATTCATTTGCGCTACAAAAATAATATGAAAAAACATCTTCTTATACTTTTATTTCTGATTTCATTTAAGGCTTTTTCCATAACTGAGCATATAACACTCACTCAAGATGCTATTGATTTATCAAGGAAACTATCTATTAGAGTTTATGAGAATGAATCATTTTTTGTTTTGCGGGAGAAAATGGTATGCACGAGAACTTACTAAACCTAATGAATTTTAAACCCTTTCTTATTAAAAACTATATCCCTGCAAATATGCTTGTCATGTTTCAAGCACACGTCGAAGAATTAAAAAAGGATGGATCAACTTTACGGTCGGACAACTTTTTTAAACGATTAGCCACTAACAATGATCCAAAGTTCTCAATGTTCCAGCATAAGTTCGTAGCACCTTCATTGGTGAACCGTTTTGAATGGCCACTTGTATCTAGTTATAACTTGTTGTCTTGTTACCTACCTGGACAAGGTGAATGTCCGGTGCACATAGATCGGCCTGAATGCTTTGTAACCGTTGATGTTTGCCTGAATCAATTAAAGCCATGGCCCTTGTATATCAATTCCTCTCGAAATTTTTGGAGCAATGGGATTGATACTCATTTCATGAAAGACAGTGAAGAGCGAGAGAGAATTAAACAGACTTCGGAGGAATTTATTATGGAACCGGGAGATGCACTTTGTTACTCTGGAACCAATCATGCTCATTGGCGCAATCGTATTGAGAATGATAATTTTTGCGACTTAGTCTTCTTTCATTTTGTAGCTAAAAGTGTTGTTGGGGACGATATTGAAAAGCCAATTTAATTTCCTGTGAGCCTTTGAAATCAAAATTGTCAGTTTTATGATTCGATGACCTACCTAACTCTCTTAATCACCGCTAAATAAAACGGCCCCCACCCTGTCGTATCCGGAAGCACCTGCCAACCAAATTCTGTAGGCTCACCGAAAGCAAACTCTTTATGAATTAGCTCAAAGCGCCCTGCCCGTTTCTGATAAAGCTTGGCAATGATTCCGTCATTTTCTAATTTAGAAAGTGCGCACGTCGAATACACAACAGTGCCACCGACTTTGATTATATCAAGCGCCGACGCCAGCATCGCAAACTGAGTGATAGCTATCGCCTTAGTTCTTCCAGGTGCCCACATGGCTAGTTCTTTGGAGTCTTCTAGTACATGCCTCTCTGATGAGCACGGGGCATCCAGCAGGACCTTATCGTAATTACTTTTCTGATACAGACTCCACTTAGTGGCATCATAGGAAGTGATGGTATGAATTTTTTGTTCTGTTTTAGGAATGTAATCATCAAAGATGCGGTGAATGCGTGCCCGTCTGGCGGCCGAGCGATCATTAGAAACAAGCAGACCTTGATTTTTTAATTTAAGCGCCATTAAAAAACTTTTCCCACCGGGCGCCGCACATAGATCGACGGCCCTTTCACCAGGATGCAGATCCAAAGCTTCCACCGGAAGAATACTGGCAGCATCCATCAAATAATAATTTGTATAACCTTCTTCGGTTTTTTCTGGTTGAGGAAAACTTTCTCTCACATCATGTTCAAATGATACGCCAGTCACATGGAGAGGTGTTTCAGGGAACTTAAATTTACTAAAGGGATTTAAAACTGCAACGTGCTTCTTGGGAGCAAGCAGCGCCTCTTTCAGTGTGGCCCAACGATCGCCATACATCTCAAGATAAAATTGGTTGAACCCGTCCGGGCCCTTTAAAGGAGTCATACTTAATTCTAACAGAAGAAGTTTATAAAAAGGGTAAGACTTTTTTATTTCCAAGTCGTCCACTCCACTTTTTTTCCAAACGTGGACAAAATCTACTAAACTAGTCCATGATGTAGAGGGGTGTTTATGAAAATACTATCTTTTATGCTTTCGATTTTATTTACTCTGCACTTAGGGGCAAAACCAATGAAAAAAGAAATCGCAACCTTGGCCGGCGGATGCTTTTGGGGAATGGAAGATATCCTCAGGGCCATACCAGGGGTAACCAACACCACTGTCGGATACACTGGGGGATCTGTGGATCGTCCTACTTACGAAATCGTTAAACTCGGGACCACAAATCACGCTGAAGCAGTTGAAGTGGAATTTGATCCTTCAAAAATTAGTTACGCTGAAATTTTAAGCTACTTTTTTAGAATGCATAATCCAACGACAGTGAATCAACAAGGAAATGACAAGGGATCACAGTACCGTTCGGTCATCTTCTATAATTCTGATGAACAGAAAATAGTTGCACTTGATGTGATAAAGAAGGTTGATGCATCTAAAAAATGGGATAAACCAATCGTAACTCAGGTCTTACCGGCCTCGAAATTTTATCCTGCCGAAGAGTATCACCAGGATTACTTAAAAAAGAATGCTGGTGGATATACTTGTCATTGGCTTCGCCCTTAATTGCTGGAAAGAAACCAACATTTCGGACGCAGACCTCGGGTGTCGCCTAATTTTACGTGGCATGCACCTGCGGTCTGTTCATCGTCATCAAACTCAACTGATTCAGAGACCGGACAAATGGCACCTTGGAAAAATGTGTCGAGCCGACATTGGGCAAATGGATGCAAATAACTCATTGATCGAACAACAAGTGTATCGGGAGTTTCAAATTTTGGTTCAATGGAATCATGATCGAGATCCTGAATCATTAGCGATACCGATCTTCCTGCTAGCCCCATTCTGTGACAAAGAGCTTGCGACTTAAGATCACTATAAGTTTTGGCACACTCACTCTTAAGGGCAACCGTAATGACCTGGTCACCTAATGCGAGCTCATTATTTTCTTTTTCCCAGATTCTTCGTAGACACTTCATCGTGGCATAATAATCGGCCTGGCCTTCAGCACTTGACCATTTGTTTCCCGATTTCTTAGGATACCCACCATAATGATGACCTAATTCATGACAAAGTACGGCCGTAAATCCATCTTTTGTAATTGCTTTATGACGGGCAAGTCCGCCATAGATAGTAATCATTACTTTGTTTTCAGATTTTTCGGCATAAGCATTAACAGTGTTTGAAGCCCATGAACCGAATACTATTAAATCCCCGTTATAATCACGATCAATTGAGGGAGCAAAAAAATTCTCAAATGCTTTAATTGAGTCTTTGAATTCTTTTTCAGTCATGTCGTTAGCAAAAATTGAATGTTCAGGAATCGAAACAACGCGCTTCATCGCCATCCCACCATCACAGGCAAGGGAACCAAAAGAAACAAAAAAGACTAAAATGGCAAACACTTTCATAAAACCCCTTATAGAGGTATATTGTTCCAACTTAAGTAAGAATTGTAAACGGATGAGGAATTATGAAGAGAATATTGTTTTTTACCATTATCGCGTTTGCTTCACATGCCAGTGCAGCAACTGAGACTGAGGAGGCCAAGAAGTCCTTGCGCGCCCTCATTTCTCCCATCCTCCAAAGATCAGTTCAAGATCCAAAAGCGCTCTTAAAAGATTTTAGTGTTACGAAATGTGATAAACATAAAATTGTCTGGATCGATGTCATACTCATGCGAAAATCTGCAGCCTTAACCTATACTTTTAAGCCAGGTTGCGACGTTGAGGGAACGGTCTATCCGGCAGTCCTCAAACCATTCAATACTGATTTAAAACTAAAGAACCTTCAAAATTTTAATCATTTGTTTTGTGAAAATAAAATTACTGCAACCTTAGAATCTCTACCCATTATAAATCTGGCGATAAGGTCGGCCAAACTCACTGGTGAAAAAGGAACTGTTAAATTTGAAGCTGATTATGCGGTGAGGATAAATCCTCTCAAGAAAGGCGACCCGGTCGAAGAAAATTTGGGCGGTGAAATCAGAATCACAGAGATTTATGGCAAAGCAGTATCAATAAAGGAAAAAATAACGATCAAATAACGCAAAAAGCCAAAAGGTCGTTAAAAGTAGTACCTTGCCCCTACCGCCAGATGTAATTCCATTCCAGTCGTTCCAATAAAATCTAAGATGGGAGCAACTTCGCCAAAAACATCTATTGGCCGATCAGAGAAACGGTGAGCGACACCAACGGGTACGCGTAAACCGAGCTCTAAGTTATCAGCAAATTCAAAACGCCCACCAAGACCATAGTATAAATCAAGTGGATGAACATCATTAAAGAAGAAGGCACTTTTTTTGTGGAGAAGATAATCAGAATGGATGCTAAAATCAGTATGCTTCCCAAATGAAAACGCAAGACCACCGTCAATCGCTTTATCATCATCTAACCAATATTTTGCATTGAGACCTGTCGGGTTACCAAGCATAATTCCGGCACCTAATTGATTGGCAGTCGCAAAAAGCGAAGAAGTCGTGAATATCATCATGATAATAAGAATAAGCTTCATTAAATCTCCGAATAAGTTTTCTAAAATGTAATTCGGCCTGTGGGCAGTTGTCAAAAGTTATGCTTCAATTAAGGATGAACTTGCGCAATATTCTCCTTCTTTTCTCTGTGGTTATGATCGGTTTTTGTCTGACACTATATTTTCAAGCGGAAAGCAACGTTCAATCTATGAATTATGAGCACTATAAAAGCTTAAACTACAACACATCCCGCTCTCACTCTTTGTCAGAGTTTAATGAAAAACTTGCTCCATACCGTATTGAAAATATTATTAGTGAAATCTATGAAAGAAATAAACTTCTTGGAGAAAAAACCAGAATAATGGAAATCGGTTTTGGTAATGGCAGAGTTTTGATGGAACTCAAAAAGCTTTTTCCGGAGGCCGAATTTTACGGCATCAACAAAGAAAAAACTGTTACTTTTTATCGGCGTGAAAGTTTCATTCTAACTGCACTGAAATTTAAGATTATGACAAAAGTCGAAGCTGAAGCTATTTCACTTCCCTATGTGGTTTTTCAAGATTTAGATTTTGGTCAAAAAATCCCTTATAATGAGAATAAATTTGACGTCATTTTCTCACAAGCAACTTTGGAGAATATCCGGTACACATTTGAGCTATTTAATGAAATTATGCGGGTTCTTAAAAAAGGCGGAGTCAGTATTCATTCTGATGTAACGGGAGTTAATGTCTACTCACGAGGTGTTAGTCTTTCCATGAAAGAAGCCGCTAAAGAATTTAGAAAAAGAGGTATCGATATTTACGTTTTAGATGGCCCTCAATCGCTTCGCTTTAGAAAACCTGACTACAACGCCCTCTTTCCTGTTACACCTCACCAACCTATCCCCCTAAAGATTGACTCCTTATCACCCGAGCAAAGCCGTCCAGAAATGAGCTACAATTTAAATCCTTAATACCGATAAGATTTCATATTGAAATAAGGAGTATTGATGGGCTTTCAGCTTAGGGATTTAGATTCTACCAAGACAATTGACCTTAAATCTGGAGACATAATAGGTCGTAGCGAAGGTACCCATCAATTTCCACTGTCTACCAAAATGAGCAGATCACATTGCCAGTTTATATTGGAAGGAAATATCGCTTATATTCTTGATCTAAATTCGCGCAATGGGACTTATGTTAACTCTGTTAAAATTGCACCTAATAAAAAAACAATCTTGGGTGATGGACATATAATTATGTTTGGGGAAAGGACTTTCATTCTCAAGGGGGGAAGCGCTTCTGCTGCAAGTACAATGATTCCTGGGGTGATTGCTGAAGCAAAAGGGAAATACGCAGCTCCAGTAAAAAGCTATGCTTTTTCATTCAAGGCAAACAGTTCCGAACTCTTTATGCTTATTATCAAAAACATACTATTTTCAATAATGACCCTTGGGTTGTATATGCCCTATGCTAGAACAAATTTGAGAAAGTTTATTTGGAAATCTTCTAGTTTAAATTCATCCCCTTTTATTTTTAAAGGCAATCCTTCTTCATTATTAAAGTCATATCTTCTTTTAGCAGTGTTCATTATTGTTGCAAGCGGAGTCAACCAAGCCGTTGCAACGTATGTAGTGAAAGGCGACATTCTTTTTAGTATTGTTCATTCGATCATCACTTCAACGGGTCTTTTTGTAATTTTTATTTGGGCAAGATATGGTGCCTACTCCTATTTGGTTAATAATAGTGCATATCGTTCTGTTGGTTTCGGATTAAGCAAAGGTGGTGCTAAAGAACATTTATTGGCCTCTATTAAAGGTACAATCTTATGTTTCCTTACTTTGGGACTTTATTACCCGTTCATGGCCTGCAACTTGGAAAGGATTCGATGGGACAGAACGAGATATGGATCAACATATCTAGCTTACTATGCTGAAAGTGGTGACTATGCGAAACTTTGGTTAAAGGGAGTGATTCTCACTCTACTCACAGCTGGATTTTATTTTCCTTGGTTTGCAGTGTCTATGAATCAATTTAAAATTGGCCATTTAGAATTTGGGAACGCGACATTTTTTTCAAAATCTAAAGGTGGCGAATACTTCTGGGTCCTTTTCAAATCTAGTTTGCTTATGGTTTTTACTCTGGGACTGGCTGCCCCATTTGTGTACAACCTAAATCTTGCGTACTTTTTAGATCATACGCATATGAAAGGTAGTATCGACTTTGACGAGATCGTAGCGGCCGCCAAAGTTAAGCAGAATGGACTCAGTGATTCCGTTGCTGATGTCTTTGATTTGGATGTGGACATTGGGATTACATGATTCCTGCCAAGTTCTTTAACGGAATAACCTCCAAATCCAGAGACGCAGAGGTTATGATCCTTGGGTCATATCTTGTGATCAAAGAAGTTGAAACAAAGAGTGAATTTAATGTCGAAGTAACCTCGCTGGATATTGTCGACCAAACCGAATTCGTTGTTCTCTCTCACGGTGATATAGAAATTCATATCGAAAAAGATGATTTCAAGAAACTTGGACTCAAGCAGGGATTTTTTGGAAAAGATCAGAAGCCTATTATGCAAGGAGTGATGATAGCATGTGGTGTTTTAATGCTACTGTATTATTTTTATAATCCACTAATGGCCCACGTGGCATCAATTGTTCCTGATAGCATTTTTGATTCTACCAGCAAGCAATTAATTGAACACTATCGGCCTCTACATTGTATCAACAATGATCAGGAAAAAAATTTAGAAGATGTATTCGCAAGATTAGGTAAAAACTATTCGGCCCATAGGGTCTTTGTCATCAAGTCTTCTATGGTTAACGCCTTTGTGATGCCAGGAAACTTAATTGTTATCCATGATGAGCTACTCAAGGTAGCTCCTTCACCGGAGGCAATTGCTGGAATTATTTCCCATGAATTAGCTCATATTGAAGGCGAACATGTCAAAATTGCACTCATCAAACATTATTTCATGGAAACAATCTCTGCCTTCATCATGAATCAAAATGTAGCTACCGGAATCATCAAGCAGATTACAACAGGCCTATTTACTCAAGAAGAAGAGCGTAAGGCGGATTTAATAGCGGCCAGTAATCTTAAGGGTCAGCATATTAGTCCTAAGGGCATGGTAAGCTTCTTTGAGCAGCTTGAGAAAAACGAACCCTCTTTTCTTAAATTCCTAAGTTTCACCCACCCAAATTACCCGGATCGGATCAAAGTCTTCAGTGAAGTCTATGATTCTTACCCGGTTTTGTCTGAATCTGCCTGGAAAACCCTCAATGCAGGCTGCAATTAAAGGTCTAAGAGAAATTATTACATGGTGTGAACTCCAGACCGATCTTTCGTATAACATTCTCTAATGAAAAACCTACTCTTACTTGCCATCGCTTTGGCGTCCTTTAATTCACATGCTCTATCCATAGTGCCTGACAAAATAGTGACCCCGTTCGTTGATATTTTCAATTCTTCAAATAAAAAGCTCAGCGAAAATAAAATGGAAGTTCGGGTAAGCACTTATAACGCTTCAGGTGCTATTTCTAAAGGACGTGCAAAGTTGGAAATGCCTATGGCCAACTACACCCAAGCAAGAAAGCAGGCCAGTGCCGTTTACAGGATGATACCTTCTGAATCACGTGCCTCTTCAAACGAAGGCGTGATTTATATGGGCACGGCGTTTCATATTGGCGAGAACCTCGTATTAACCAACCACCATGTTCTTTCTCACGACCGAACCAATACAACTGAGTGTGGTGATTTTCAATTGCACGACAATCAAAACCAAGACGTCTTCTCTTGTAAAAAAGTTCACTACTGCAATCCAGAAGAAGATGTATGTCTGATCGAAATGGCACCTGCAAAACGTTGCCTGAATTTATTTTGTACAAAAAGTCTCACTGTTGAACTAAAAAACGGTGAGTCGCTAAAACTCAAAGCTGATCCACAGTTGAACTACGAAACGATGGACACCGCTGTGATGACCTGTATCGGAAACACTATGGGTTTAGGTATTCATTACTCTCAAGGCAAGGGTCTTCGAATTAATGGGGACCGTACCTACTTTTTTGCACCATTAAGAACTGGAAACTCGGGCGGCCCTTTGATTGGTGAAGACGGCCTTGTTTGGGGTGTTGTAAAACTTGAAAGTGCTCAGAAAGTAGGTCCCGATGCCTATAATGTGGCAGCTTCAATCGACAAGGTCATCTCTCTTCTTCGAGAGCAACTATCAAATGATAAGGCTACATTGGCGAAATTTAATCAAGCGGTTATTGAATAGACCTTCTCTTCTTTAATGCATTACCGCACCATTATTAAATTTACGCCAAGTTAGTAACTAAAAAAGTTTCGAGCTATCCACCAATTTGATGCATGGACATTACTTCAAAATCTATGTTTAAATGAATTTCCCAAAGGTGTTCGGTTTTTACCAATCCCAAAAGGTTGGTATGACAATTATTCTATTTGTTCGGTTATTCCAGCCCATCTTAGAAAAGCTTGAGCAGGAACTACTGAGTATATTTTCATACAAAGGTTTTAAATAATAATGAATCTAATCATTTTGATTCTATCTTTCTTCTCCTTTTCTCTTTATGCAAAGGATCTAAGCCATGTCTATTTGTATTGGAACCATGAAAGCCTAAGCACGACGATGGCAATTGGAGTCCACACGCCAATTAACACTAAAACTATCTACGCCTACGTTTCAAAGGATAAAAATAAACAACTTAACGACTCAACCCGGTATTCAGCATTTCAATCAAACTGTTACCCAGAGCTAAATAGATGTGTGCATACCTTTTCTTTAAAAGACCTATTGCCTCATTCAATTTACTATCTCATTTTATCTGATGGAAAAACCAATATAGGATCTGAAAGAAAATTTAGAACACTCGCAGAGAATTCAGACAATATTACAATGGTTTCTGGTGGGGACCTTTCAACAACGCCTGAATCGAAATTATTATTGGTGAAAGCCGCTAGTTATTCACCTGATCTTGCTGTTTTGGGTGGTGACCTTGCCTACGATAATGGTGAAATAAAAAATATTGGGCTTTGGGACACATGGCTAAGTAATTGGGAAGAATCAATGGTTACGCCTGATGGATTTACCATCCCGATGATACTTGTCATCGGGAATCATGAGGTTAAAGGTGGATGGGGTGCAACAGTTTCTGATGCGACATTATTTCTGAAGTTTTTTCAACAACAGGGTAATCAGACCTATTTCGTTAGAAAACTTGGGAAGCTTGCACTCCTTATGGTTTTAGATACTGGGCATATTGCCACCGTCGAAGAGCAAGCACCGTGGATACTTAAAACACTCGCAGAATATTCCAACACCCCATATCGTTTTGCGGCCTATCACGTTCCCCTCTATCCAAGTCATCGAAGATTTGAAAATGATCAGTCAGCAAAGTTAAGACAATACTGGGGGCCGGCTTTTGATCAGGGACTTAATTTTGCTTTAGAACACCACGATCACTCGTTAAAACGAACTCACCTGATAAAAGCAAACAAGCGTGATGACAAGAATGGTATTCTATATCTAGGTGATGGGTGCATGGGAGTAGAACGTCGGGATGTTCACAGTGATAGCTGGTACCTGGCCAAAGCAATGTCTGTGGGACATTTCTGGCTTACTAAGTTTAGTAAACAGAAAACTCAGATGGAAGCGCTGGATATAAGTGGCAAGGTTTTGGATTCAGCCGAAATTAAAAACTTAAAGGCCATGTAGTTAGAATATTTACAAATCCGCATTCGTAACATATAAACGCGCAATGAAAAATCTAATCACTGCTCTTTTGTTCACATTAAATGCTCACGCAGTGGAGATCTCATTTACCGGGCCCTGTGCTCCGGAAACTATTATCGCTGATGAAGTTGGAACAAAGTATGTTTCCGTTGGTGATATGACGGTTCACTATTTGACTAAAAACCATATCCCATTTGATGGAACAGAAAGAGGAATAAATAGAGTTTTCAATACACCAATTGGTGATGAGGCCTTGGAAGTTATTTCCGACACTGAAATGAGAGCTTATGGCTGGTGTTATTTTGTTAATGGTGTAGAAGCACAAGTCTTGGCAGACGAATACAAAATCGATTCGACAGTTAAAAAAGTGGAATGGATATACAGCTACTCGCATTACAAAAACGGTGAATGGCTAACAATGTGTTCTTTAACTTATCTTTTAAAACCCAAATTTCTCTGTGGCCCTTAACTGAATCACTTAGTTTCTGCCACTTCTTGAGTAAAGCTCGTACGTAAGCTCTTTATCTTTGCCTTGGTCGCAATATCATCAACAAAAACACGGTTCGTGAGCAAAATAATTTGAGTTTTTGATTTTATATCGACATAAATTGAAGTTCCAGTATATCCCGTGTGGCCAAATCCTTTGCCAACCACAAATCCGGAACTAATTGCAGTTATGTACGCAGAACTAACGTCAAAGCCATTTGCTCTTCCAGATTTATTTAATGTCTCAGTTAAAGCTTTAACTGAGTCGCTATTAATAACCTTAATTCCATCTGAACTTAATCCCCCACTCAATAACATCGTAGTAAATTTTGCTAAATCAGTTGCGGTTGAAAAGAGGCCTGCATGCCCAACGGAATCCTCAGGAGCGTATCTGTATGCGATGGGGTCGTGAGGGAGGCATGCTCTCTCACTATCCATCGTAAGCACACACAAATGCCGTTTATCATCTGGAACAACAAAGAAGGTGTTTTCCATCAATAATGGTTTAGCAATTTTTTCATAAAAGTATTCACTAAGACTTTTCTCGGTAAGCTTTTCAATTATTATGCCTAAGAGGATGTAATTTAAATCAGAATATTCAAACTTTTTATCCGGAGATGCCGACGGAACGACCACAGAAAGAATCTCTTCAAAACCAGCGACTGTATCGGGAAAAGTCTCGAAACGAAAATATGCAGGAATTCCAGAGGTATGTGAAAGCAAATGGTGAATCGTAATATTTTTAGTTCTCTCGTTATCAAAAAGCGGAAGTAAGGAACTAATTTTGGTTTCTAAAGAAATTTTACCATCATCAACAAGCGTCATAATTAAAGGTGCTGTTACAATTACTTTCGTAAGAGATGCCAAATCAAAAAGGGACTCTTCAGTTATTCTCACTTCCCTACCATCAGTACCACTTATAACATTCTTCGTTTTTGCATTCTTAATTACAACAGACTGAGCTCCTGTAGCTGTTTTATTTGAAATAGCAGCATCAATGATCGATTGCAGGGAAGCACATGAATTCAATGAAGCAAAAAGAAGTATAAGAATAGAGATGAATTTCATGAAATTTCCTTATCTGGTCATGATAAGGCATAAGTCCTATGGGCCATTAGATTATGTAATTATTATCTTATTCGAAGCGTTCTTTGGGGTTAATCTCGTCTTTGATAAACTTCTCCATGGCCTTTTTGGCCTTACGATCCTCTTTGCTGGCCTTCCATTCCTTAAGTAGTTCAAGGGGGGTCTTTCTCTCTAAGTTTTCCAATTTAAGGTCGGGACGTACACTATAGCCAAATCCATGCTGCATTTGCACTGTCATGTCTACCAATGCTAATCCGCCGCTTAGGTTTCTTGCCTTGATTGCTACATGTGTTGGAGTGTTGCCATCATTGTCTTGAATACTATAGTTCATCGTATTAGATGTTGTATTAAGGTTACCTTCAACAAGGTCTATTGTGTACCCATCAGCAAATGCGGCCAAATGATGCATGATTGTCTTACCGGATTCATCTCTATAATTAGTTGGCATACCACTTTTATTGAACAACTCTCCAATATGCCCAACAATTACTTTTTCCTTGGCCTTGTCTCCAGCAAGAGTTGCTTCTTTTAAGGCCGTAAGCTCTTTTTTTACGGCCATAAGAACAATTTTCTCAATCAAATCGGTATAATTTTTTATACCAATTAATTCTCCATTGTCGGCTTTTTGTAGGCACCCCGTTTCTTCTGGTAAGTGTTCAAGAACCCATAGGTGTTTTTTTATATTCTTGTCTGTATGTTGGATGTTAAGTTCAACCATTTTCTGTTGAACTGCTGTGAGCAGGTGTAAATGGTTATCGTCTACAGGTGACCCTTCAATGATAGAAATAAAACCAGGAAGAGAAAGTGGATTGAAATGCCCATTTTCCAATAGGTAATTAGCAAGTTCAAGGTTTCCGGACTTTACAGCACACTCCAAGAGGTTGTGCTCATTTCTTTTGAACAGAACTTCTACGCCCGAAAATTCTTCAATAGTTGCTTTAAGTTGCTCCAGACTTTGTATCTGGCATATATTTTTTTTCAGATTATCAATTTTATCAAAACGGTCCAAAAGACTTTGATACTTGTCCTTATCTTTGAGAGCTAAGGTCTCTTCTTTAAATTTTTCGAGAAATGGATAAGGCCATTCCACATTCTCAAACCAATTCAGTGTTTTATTCTTTTCGGGATTATCAAAGAGCATTTTAACAATTTGAGGGCCAGGTTTATTTAAATTAAAATGGACCAATATAGAACTAAGAAATTCGTTTTTATCCGGGATCGCCTTCGGATATCCAGAATGTTTGGTGATCAGTTTAAAAAAACCTGGATTGCCAAAGAAGATGGCACTTGAAAAAAAAGAATATCTGTCTGAGATACCCTTATGGTCAAAGAACCAATCAATTCCATGTTCTTTCAATAGCAGAGCAATTTCTTTGTTTTCATCGCGCATGATATTGCCACGTACTTGAAAATGACAATCCGTAATCTCTTTTATGGGATGGCATTTATCTTCGCCCATGAACGCATAGGAATGTAGTGACGAGAGTAAGATGGCGAGGGAAAGGTAATATTTCACAGTATGCTTATCGGAAAATTGTGGGTGTGACCTTAGGATCTTAACTATTCGTAATTAAAGGTAAAAAGAGGGCCACCAATCATTGGGACCCTCTTCAGACGGATACTTCTAGCTACCGCAACTTACGCAGTCTTCAGGGTTATCCAAAGAGCACACCATTGCAGCCGCTTGATCAACTGGTTTCTGTTCTTCTTTAATTGTGAACTTAATCGCATCAACAGCTGGACGAGTACGTAGGTAGTACATACCGGTCTTAAGACCTAGTTTCCAGGCAGCAAAGTGCAGTGATGAAAGCTTACCGAAGTTAGTATCTTCCATGTGAATATTAAGCGATTGAGATTGATCGATGAAGGCACCGCGGTCAGCGGCCATTTCAAGAATCGATTTCTGCTTAATTTCCCACACAGTTCGGTAAAGCTCTTTCATTTCAGCAGGGATCTCCGGAATGTATTGTACCGATCCATTGTGAGCGATGATACGGTCTTTCATTTCTTCATTCCAGAGACCAAGCCCGATGAGGTCCCGCACTAAGTGCTTGTTGACCATAGCGAACTCTCCAGAGAGAACTCGACGAGTATAAATGTTTGAAGTTACCGGCTCGATACACTCGTTATTTCCGAGGATCTGAGACGTTGAAGCTGTCGGCATTGGCGCCATCAAAAGTGAGTTACGAACACCGTAAGTCTTGATCTTGCCACGTAGAGAAGTCCAGTCCCAACGATCAGTTGTACGAGCTTCGGCCCACATATCATGCTGTAAGATGCCCTTAGAGATTGGAGAACCTTCGTAAGAATCATAATGACCATCTTTCTTCGCAAGATCAGCTGAAGAGCT
>JBILYY010000155.1:0-7980 GCA_044377495.1 Bacteriovoracaceae bacterium
AAAAGATTGCGTTTCACTTCTGAGCCCGAGTGATCATGGTCCAGTGACGGCAAGAGGGCCAAAAACTTTAACAAATGCACTCGAATTAGATCATATTGGGCCGTAAGAGTAAGACCATAGTCGGAGAATTTTTCAAAAAAACTTGAGTTGTACTCTCCCACTTTTTTCACTAGCTGCTTAAGAATAATCTGGGTCTGAGCGTCTACATCTTTCCATTCATTGTTTTGCCAAAACAAGGGAAGTTTTTGCTTCACCGAAACCCATTCAATTTCAGATGGGAATTGGCCAAATGAAAGATTTGATATTTTTTCTATATGCTCTTTGAGCCTAGAAAAATAAAGATCAATATCTGGATTATTCAGAACGGGTGCCACGTCATGAAGCTTCAATAATGCCAATTCACGAGAGAGTCTACGAGTGCCAATAAAAATGGATTTATCCTCGGGTCTGATAGCACAAAGGAAAGGAAATGCATCGATGACAATTTCCCTTCTAAAACCTTTGACAAGTGACTGGGCAAGGCAATGGTCAACCATGGATTCTATTTCTTGATGAAGCTCACCTTGATAAAAAATCAGGGATTCAAATTCTTCATAAAAACAGATCGTCCATTCGTTTAAAAATCTCTTTTTAACAACTGGAATACCTACGACACCTGGCAAGCTCACAAGGTTGACCACAAAAAATCCTCCACAATATGAATATTAAAGTTTTACCCTTTAAATCTTCAATCGTCTTCACACAAAATTGACGAGTGTATCGAATGAAGACTAGAATACTTACATGATACGTTTTGGTTTGTTTTATACTCTCCTTTTCTGCCTAAATATGCCTTTTGTATGGGCCAGCTATACATTGGCAGATCTTGAAGTTCTGACACAGGAAGGAAATTATGAAGAATTCTTTTCTCATGCCTTAGACGTTCGTCCGTCAGAAAGACAGGCAGCGTGGAAAGGAATGGTTGGTAAAATGGCCGATGCTTATGGCCGTCAGATCCTTACTCACGCTGAAATTACAAAAGCACATTTTAATAAGATTGAATTGATATACTCATGGCCGAGCTTAAAAACGGATGATGTTTTCAAAGTACACCGTCAAGAAATTGGCTTAAGGTACCTTAAAAGTTGCCTCAAGCAGACTGAACCTTGCTGGAGTGACTTGAATCGGTTCTGGGAAACAGATAAGACTGATCCTGATGTCGCCTTTAAGTTAGCGGAGATGACGGTAAAATCACCTGAAAAGCCTAATTCAACCTGGACTTTTTTGGACGTAGCACTTAAGAGCCCTATAAGTGAATTTTATTGTAAAAAAGATTTTGTACTTGAGGCACTTTTAAGTAAGTTGGAAATCGACTACATACGTCTTGGAACCAAGGGCGAACTTCTTAAGAAAATTGATGGAACTGTTCATCCGGACTGCTTGATCTCATTCAACAAATGGCTTCTTAAAAAAATCACTCAACCTGACAAGTCATCTGAAAGAGAACTTGCCTACCAGATACTAGACGCCCAGGGAAAAACCAATTCCGGCCTGAGCGATTTTTTTTACACCGTCTATCTTCTTGAGAATCCATCTCAGGGACAACTCTTCAATTACGCTTGGAATCGATTAAGTGAGCTTAGCAAGTCAGTCGAGCGTCGAGATGAAGTTATGAATAAGATTAAAATTTTAGACCCGCTTCCAGATGAACTTTTTTCTTCACTTGATGAAGCAAAAAAACGTGCGATTTTGACCCACTTTCAAAACAAATTTCCTGAATATCTGTATTTCTATGCCAATCAATGCTTACTTTTCTACGGTGGAAAATCTGCTTTTCCACAAGGTAACCCCACGATAAAGTGCCAGAACCTCATGGAGTCTGATAATGCAGCAACTTTAGTAGGGAAAGAGAAAGTAGAACGTTTTCGTCAGGTGAGATCGATTTAATGATTAAGAATATGTCATACACAATAAGAGAAGCAAAAGTCGAAGACGCTCCGGCCTTGATTAAAGCAGAAAAGGAAATAGCTAAACTACCCGGCTTTCTCATTTCTAGACCATCAGAACTTCTCCTGGAATTGTTTGAGGCCACAATTATCGAATGCAATGTTGATCATCAAGGAAAATACTTGGTGGCAGAGAAGGACGGCAAAGTCATCGCACACGGATTCTTAACCCCATTAGAGCTTAAAGCAATTTCTCATATCGCCGTACTTACGATAATAGTTCACGAAGGCTTCCAAACACAGGGAGTTGGTAAAGCAATTGTCGAAGACCTAATAAATTGGGCTACAAAATCACCCAAAATTGAAAAAATTCAACTCAATGTCAGAGACACTAATGAGAAGGCGATTGGTCTTTATAAGAAGTTAGGATTTAAGGAAGAAGGCCGACTGCTTAAAAGAGTTAAGATTTCAGACGATTATTACTTAGATGATATCTTGATGGGTCTCTGGGTGAAATGATCCAGTTCCTGACCTTACAACAATTACTTCAGATGATTTGAAATAAGTTTGGTCATCTCAAACATCGTAACTTGTTTTTTTCCACCAAAAACTGCTTTCAACTTATCATCAGCATTAATAGCACGACGATTCTTTGCATCTTGAAGATTATACTTTTTGATATATTGCCAAACTTTCTTAATCACTTCAGTGCGAGGAATCGGTCCCACGCCAACAATTGCTGCGAGTTCTTTAGATGGACTAAGTGGCTTCATGAAAGCGGTACTAGGAGAAAGAACAGTCTTTTTCTTAACAGGGGCAACTTTCTTAGTCGTGGTTTTTTTGGGACTAGCTTTTTTAGAAGTTGCCTTCTTTGCTGTCGTTTTCTTTACAGAAGATTTTTTGATTGTTTTATTTGTCATAAAATCCCCCGAGAGAAATGTTACAGTTCTTTCTTCCACTCAACGATGTTATGATTGATGCCAAAAACATTTCCTGTTCTTTTGTAACCGTGACTTTCGTTAAGAGCTATCATACGAAAGTTATCAACTGGACAATAATTAATTACATTACGAATTTGGAATTTCTTAGCTTCTTCTTCATAGAAGTTCTTAATCTGATGGGAAAATCCATTACCCTGAAACGCCATTTTTATTGGAGTATTCTTAGTATGGAGTGTATCGCCTTCTCTTTTAACAAGAACGGCCGCTACAATTTCCTGTTCAGTTAAAACGGAATAGAGTTTCCAACCAGTTTTAACTTCTTTTTTAATGTTATCCAATGTCCAAGAAAAATCCTGAGTATCAGTAAAGGCCTGAACGTCAAACTTAGAGAGATTGACGACTTCTTCTTCTTTCTTGGCTTCTTTAAAAACTAACGATGCTTTATCTTCCATTATGCTCTTACTTTTTTTAAATAATTTACAGTTTTACTCTTTTTCTATTGTATCGGTAAGAAAATCGATAAATCAAACTTATTATTTGTCATCTTGCTTTAAGCTTCAGGTATAAAATTCAAGCTCTCTTCATTAAAGGTTGAAACGCCCAGGATATGAAGTTCCTCGAACAGTTCCCTATCTTTTTCTGAGTGATATGGTGCCTGAACGTAAACGGTCAAATCCTGAACATCGATAAGTTCAGGCCCAATTGAACTCTGATAAAGCTTTTGAACTTCAAAAGAGTTAAGGAATGCCTTAAGCTCTCTAATTTTATCAACAAGCTTCATCTCCCGAAATCCCCCATTTTTAGGAGAAAATTCATATTCACTAGGAGCTTCGGATGCCCGGAAAACTCTAAGCCACTGAAAAAACTTTTTAAATTTAGACTCATCGCTTGACTCAATGTTTTCTAAAGCTAATTCCGAGTTTCGGTCTCTTAAAAATGCCTCACATTCGCGCAAACTTAAATTGTCTAAAACTGCCAAAGAGCGTCCTTTCATAAGTCCCGCCACGGCCTCCAATAATACTTTCTCATGATCTAGAAGGTTGCCTGAAAATGACAATTTTTTGACATTTTGCCCATCGCGCTCAAGATTGACCCATAATATAAAATCATCGCTAGGATACTTTCTCATCTGCGAAAGATTGGCCTGATCAAATGCTTGTGGTATTTGGAGCAGACCCTTGGCCCGTTCAGACTTTATCACAACCACACTGCCTCCTAGGAATTAATACATTTACCAGTTAAGATAGCTTATAGATAAAGAGATTATAAAGGAAAAAATCCAAGATGAAGCTACCTGCTTCCCTCGCAAACCATAAAGAATGGACAGTCATTGGCCCGATGGGCCCAGAAGTTCCATTACATCTGTCATCTCACCCGCTTCTGTGCGTTGATGGCGGGGCACATTTTTGCAACAAGATGGATATTTGGATTGGGGATGGAGATTCTTATAAAGAAATCGTCAACTGCGCCAATATTTATCGTTTACCCCAAGACAAATCTGCTTCTGATTTTGCATTAGCTCTTTCATTTTTTAATTCTGGTCCTATGGTTCTTCACTGCTGGGGATTTCTAGGCGGAAGAATGGATCATGAATTACTTAATTTGGGTGCGGTATTAAGTTACTTGGATAATGGCCCTGGCCCTGAAGTAAACTTCTACAAAAGAAATGGAAAAATTGCAGTAAAATGCGTTGCGGCCGGTGAATGGACAATGAATTATCAAGGAACATTTTCACTCGTTTGCATAAAAAATACCAAAATAAAACTCCTCGGTTCGTGTCAGTACACTTTAGAGCAGGAGACTGAGCTTTCCCCATTATCTAGCCTGGGACTTTCAAACGTTGCCCAAGGTCAATTTACGCTAATCAATCAGGGCCCACTTTTAATTATTTTCCCGGAGTCAGACTAATGCGTGCAGGATATCTCGATGGTCTTAGGGGAATTGCTGTCATTTGGATGATTATCTTTCATAGCTGCTATGACATGAAGATGTTGGGCATGATCAACTGGGACTTTTCTCAGGGGTTTTGGTATGCCTTCCCCAGAGTCATTGCTTTTACCTTTCTTTTTTGTGTTGGTGCCGCGCTTAATTATATTCACACACCAAAGATCAACTTGAAAAATCTTAGTAAAAGGTCTTTGAGACTTGGTATTTCTGCCGCGGCCGTGAGTCTAGGGACTTATTTTATATTCCCACAACTATGGATTTTTTTCGGAACACTCCATTGTATACTTATAGGCTCCATTTTGGGCGCTCTGGTGGTCAATTATAGAAATTTTGCTTTTATACTTTTGATTGTGATTCTCATCCTTCAATATGCTGTGGGTTATGACATTAACTGGGTCTCGTCCATCGTTCAACGACCCTCAATGGATTTTATCCCCATATACCCTTGGTTTTGGGCCGTTTTGCTGGGAATTCTCTCTGGCCCTTATTTGTCAAAGCTTAGACAGCTTGAAGAATTAAAGACCCCACCCTTGTTAAAGTTTCTCGGCACCCATTCGTTAAAAATTTATTTGGCCCACCAGCCAATTATTTATGGAACGCTATGGGTAATAAGTAGTCTGATCTAATTCTTGTTGGACCGTGTAAATCGTGAGAAATTGTAGTCCATTTATGGATACAATTATTTCTTACTATCGAAAAGTTGAACTCTTCTTCGGTAACCTAAAATTCGCTGTTGTCATTATAACTGTATTTGCCATTTGCTTAGGTTATGGAACCTTTATGGAATCCTACCACGGCACAGAATATGCAAACCGTTTGGTCTATAAATCTCTATTGTTCATGGGCATCCAGTTCTGCATGTTTTTATCGATATTTTTTGCCACCCTCATCAGGCTTCCACCTAAAAAACATCTTTACGGTTTTTACGTTATACATGCTGGACTGTTAACTCTATTTGCGGGTTCATTTATAACTTATCAGTCAGGAATTGACGGTACACTTACGCTCGCACCAAATCAGCCCAACCGCCAAATTCAATTATCAGATGATGAATTTAAAATCCAGTTCCCTTCAAAAGGCAAGGAAGTCTCAGTAGATCTTCCGTTTGTTTCCTGGCCAAAAGATCTGAATGTTGAATACGAAGGCATAAAGCTTAAAACCTTCCTGCCTTTTGCAAAAAATCAAATGAACTGGACCCCGGTTAAAATCCAGGATGAATCGCAAACAAGCTCTCAATACCGAATTTTTAATGATAATTTTGGAGAGCTCATTACTATGAGTCTTCATCCGAAGTCAGATTTTAACAACACCCTTCAACTTGGCCCTTTGAATGTGCATTACATGCCGTCGAACCTCTCGGCGTGCTTTATTGCCAACACTCCTGATGGAATCATAATTTGGAATGGGGAAACAACTGAATGTATTTCCCCTTTACCTGATGCCATTAAAAAGAAAAAACACACTAATGGTAAGATTTTGGCCGAAGTAAATTTTCTTGGCACAAAAATTCTTTTCATGCCAGAAATGTCGCCATTACCTCTTGATAACAAGTTCGAATTAAATGAAAAGTCTCCTTTCAGAGTTTTTAGTAAAAAACTTTTTGAGAAGAATCCGCACTTATTTCTTTTTGGTAAGCATGTTGCTTTTTTCAATAAAAACACTCTCGCTTGGGAAGGACAACCAATTGAAGTTAACCAAGATGTTGCTCTTCCGTGGATGGGGTTCAAAGTTAAGCTTCTTGAACATCGTCTCGATGCCTATCCAACCATGACGCCTACATATGTTAAGCCTATCCAGGAGAATTCTGAGATTATCGAAGGCAATATGAAGGCCCTCGAAATTGAAATAGAGGGACAGACTTTTTGGGCCACTTCGGCCGAACCAATTGCTTACAATTTGAACGATGAAAGAATTAGGTTTGAAATAGGTAAGAAGCTTCTCACGCTGCCTTATGAATTAGTGCTGGATCAGTTCAAGATGGATACTGACCCAGGAACAACTACCCCGGCAAGTTTTGAGAGCTACATCACTTTATTCAAGGGGAATAAGGGGTCAACCAAGCATCATGTTTTTATGAACAATCCTCTTAAGCATGAAAACTTCACCTTCTACCAGGCATCCTACTTTCAAACTCAGGCAGGACCTTACGGAAGTGTATTGAGTGTGAATTTTGATCCAGGACGTCCGTGGAAATATCTCGGCTCACTACTCCTAGTACTAGGATCCATTTGGCATTACTTCTTAAGGCGAAGACATCTCGCAAAACCTGGGGCAAAGAATGGGTAAATTAACGACAGTTCTGATCTTATTATTTTCTTTTAGTGCATTTGCTCAAATGAATTTTTGCACTAATGAGCTGGAAACATATCCGACACGTTCAGGCGGAAGGATCAAACCACTTTATGTCCTTGCAACTGACACTATTAAATTTATTACTGGTGAAACTAAGGTTGATGATCTTTCAGCAACTGAAGCATTCTGCAAACTTTCGCTTAAAGCCTTCGGCATGCCTCTTGAGCTTCCCGTCAGAGTAAGAGTTGACCATGTTGATGTAAAAAAACTTCTCGGGATGAAAGACAGTGAACATTCAATTCCGGTGAACGATGCCTTGGCCAAAGTAGACATCATTGAAACAGAACTCGCAAAACTTAAAGAGAACAACAGTTATAAAAAAGAGATTACCAAAGTTAGGCAACGCCTTGATGCCTACCGCGCCATTATCGATGCGAGACTTTGGACAGTACCTGCGGCCAAGGGTAATGATGTTGAATTTCTTTCTTTAGGAGAGTTTTTGACCGAGACAAAAATTGCATCGGTCAGGGAAAAGTCAGATAACCCGGTTAACTTTCTTTTTGCAGAAGCAAAAGATCACTTTGTAAAAGTTAAAGGCGATGATTACCTTCTTGAGCTTCGTTACTTTAAATTGAATCTTTTTTTATGGGCAATGCTGGCAACCATCTTGTCTCTTGGGTTATTTGTGGCCTTGAAAAATAAGTGGCCGGGAACTATTTTTACGATCCTAACAATTGGTTTACAAATAACTGCTGTCATTATGAGAGTCATGATTTCTGGCAGGGGCCCAGTCACTAACATGTATGAGACTGTCATGTTTTCTGGGCTTGGAGCTTTAGTTATCGGCTGCATTATCTCCCTCATTCGAAAAGAAG
>JBILYY010000287.1:0-2653 GCA_044377495.1 Bacteriovoracaceae bacterium
TCAAGTGAACGAGTATCATACTTACTTTCGGCCTTGAATTCTTGATCAGTTGCAAAATCTTTATTGGCCTTGGCAGCCGATTCAAGATTATGCATCTCTTCTTTCATCTTACCGATCAATCCACTTAATAGCTCTTGCTTCATTTAAGCACCATGACACTTTTTAAATTTCTTACCAGAGTTACAATGGCAAGGATCATTACGTCCAATTTTTGGTTCAACTCTCTTCACTGGCTGGGCGCCGTGAATATTTCCTTCTTTAAATTTCCAATCGCCATTTTGTTTTTGAAACAAAGATGTTTCATGGTGACGAAGTTCGGTTCCAGAAGTCTTATCTTTATAGTGAGCAATAAATTCTACGACACCAGTGTCGTCATTAGCTTCACCTTTTTGAGTGCGCTTAACCTCAAGACCTAACCACTCAGAACTTTCCGCCCATTTGAGAGCTTCTTCTTTATTAAAAACTTCGTTCTTTTCGTTAATTTGAGTGTCATCGATGTAATCGATATTTTTCACAACATAGGCGCTATAACGTGACCTCATCATGCTCTCGGCAGTAGGGGCTTTTTTAGTGCCTTTTAAGAACGGCCCGCAACAAGCATCTAAAGTTAATTTTTTTGTATCCAGTATCCGGCAAGGGCAATCAGACATGTCTCTCTCCTATGATTTTCACTATTATCAATGTAAGATGAGAAACATTCAATGCAATATGAGAAAATATCTCTCCCAATAGATGCTTATTTAGATGAAATCCTGACTCAGGTTCAGAAATCGTCTACTATTTTGATCAAGGCCTCCCCTGGATCGGGTAAAACCACGCGTCTGCCATGGTTCATCGCAAAAAATACCCAGGCAAAGGTCATCGTACTTGAACCAAGACGCCTCGCGGCCAAGCTCGCTGCCGAAAGAATCGCTCAAGAAGAAGGCCTTGTGATTGGGAACGAAATTGGGTACCACTTTCGTTTTGAAAAAAAGACATCCCAGACCACAAAACTTACCTTTTATACTGAAGGAACTTTCCTTAAAAAAGCGATGAGTGAAAATGATCTTAGTGATGTCGATGTGGTGATTTTAGATGAGTTTCATGAAAGACATCTAGAAACTGATATGGCACTTGCCTGGCTACTGGATCTTCAGGCCCGTAGAGGAAATTTGAAACTTATTTTGATGTCAGCAACACTTGACACTGAAATCATGCACCATCTTAAATCTCCAACCGTCATCGAAATTGAGGCCGTCCGCTACCCTGTCGAAATGATCTACTTACCAAATCAACCCAGCATTCTTAATCAAAATCTTGAGCAAAAAATAAGAGCAGCACTTGAACAAATTCCGGCCTTAAGTGACGTGTTAGTTTTTCTGCCTGGAATGAGAGAAATTCAAAAAGTTCAGAACTACCTTGGTGAGCGGTTTGGAAAAGTATTCATTCTTCATTCAGAAGTTTCCATGCAGGAACAAGAAGAGGCACTAAAGCCTAATCAAATACGAAAAATTATTCTTTCTACAAATCTAGCCGAGAGTTCTGTGACTATCCCAGGAATAAAAGCAGTCATAGACAGCGGCATTCAGCGGGAAGCGCATTACTCCCCCTGGAATGGATTAAAAATCATCGCTGATCGACCCGTCACCAAGTCTTCTGCTATTCAACGAGCAGGTCGAGCTGGCAGAACATCAGCAGGTGTCTGTCATCGGCTTTATGCTCTACAAGATTATGAATCAAGAGAGAACTTTACGGTGCCTGAAATTTTAAAATCAGACCTGACTGATACTTATCTAATGAGTTCACAAATAAAATCTAATCTCCGCTGGGTAACTCCCCCACCTTCTGATCGTTGGCAGAAAGCACAAAATCTTTGCTTTCTTATGGGACTAATTGATGAGAACAATCAGTCCACACCCCTTGCGCAAAAGGCCCTACGCTATCCGGTGGATTTGAGACTCTCCAGAGTCTTGGCCGCAGGTGAAAATCTCATCAAAGAGCAAAAGAAGCAGCTCTTGAATTATGTATGCAACGAACTTGAAAATGATGTTTCTGGTATTCTTTTTCGACGATTAAATTTTTATCTTGAAACTGCGGGTCCAAAAAATGAGCAGTGGGAAAAATGTCTTCTCTCCGGCTTTATTGACCAAGTTGCAAAATACCGCACAAAACAGCATGACTTTATTCATTACTCAGGTAAAACCATTAAGCTTCATCCTGCTCTGGGAACTTTAGCTGAAGGCTACTATCTCATTATGGATATTACGCAAAGACAAGAGGCCATAAAAATTGTTTCGATAGAAGAGGAGTGGCTGTTTGAACATGAACCGTTTCCATTTACCGAAGATAATCAAATCAATGTCGAGCCCGTATTTTCACTCAAATCTCTGACGAAAATTGGAAGCATCGTGATTGATGAAAAAATTCTGACACTCAAGTGGGACAAACTCACTCAATCGCAAAAAGACAAGACACTGACTTTAGGTGAAAAGGTTTTCTCAAAACGGCTTGAGAAGTGGAAGGAATCTGAGTCCTACAACCGCTATTATTATTGGCTAAAATTGAGCGGTAAAGAAGCTCAGAGCTCACTTTCTTTAAATGAATATTTCAAATTTTGTGAGGATCTTAGCTGGGATTCACTTGATGACTATTTTAAGCAATCCCTAGAGGATCA
>JBILYY010000288.1:0-2634 GCA_044377495.1 Bacteriovoracaceae bacterium
CCCAATTATCACATTGAGTGCTGAGGCGTTCTCTCCCATGGGATGTCTGGATTCTATTAAAAAGACACTCGATGTTTTAATTGAACCTAATCCATTTGAATATATTATTGAAATTAGTGATGATGGGTTGTTGGTATTATCATCAAAAGAAACTGACCGGTTTCTTAAATTTATTAAATCCAGAATAGTTCTTAATGGGGATCATGAAAGTGTGCTCGCAGAGATTGATTGTCAAAATATTGTCTTAAAAAAGTAAGAACACGTTACCAAATCTTTAATGCATCTTCGGCCAACTTATTGGCCCGTATTTCAATGGCGGCTTCGTCCCATACATCCTTAGTGACGTAGTCAGTGGTGATTTTAAGTGACGAATGTTTTAACAAAGCCACTTTTTTGTTAACCCATGAATTATTTTTCATCGCACTGTTCAGACTTTTCGTTACCAAAGTTAGATTGCCAAGAGTGTACACTTTTCTATTTCTTTTTAAAACAGCAGCTTCATCCAAAGACGGTACATTCCAATTAGTTGTCCACTTTTGAGGCATCATATGCTCCGTTGAGTACGAATCTGAACTTAGCTTAATGACATCATTTCTTGGATCAAATACGCCAAACAAGGAAATGCAGAAAAGGATTTCTCTGGCATTGGAATTACTGATTTTTTCATTCAAGAAGGCATCTTTGAATTCAACGTCAGATGGCAATTTATTTGTTTCTTCCGTATATCCAGCAAAAACGACTGAAAGGGAATGTGCATCAATGACAGGACTTTTCTTCAATTTCTCTATGATCTGGACAAAATTCTTATTATAGTTTTTCGTAGTAAATTGGCAAACATTCCTTCTGACGATATAGGATTCTAGCTTTTTAAGAATTTCGATCCGTGTAATTTCATTTGTTACTTTTCTGTACACAAAAAGTATCAAAGGATACACAGTAGTAATTTCCAAGTTTTCAATAATATGAAAGAACCTGTACTCATTTTGAGAAAACGAAATCTGACTAATATCTGAGTGACTTGGAAAACCTTGAAAAATTTCAGCGTAGTCCCTTAAATCTTCTAAGAATTTCTTTTTTTCACTAAAAGACTTTTCCTTCAACCAAGACTTGTATTCACTGAAGAGCTTCTCTAATTCTACAGTTTCTCCTTTCTCAATTATCAAATAACAATAAAGCAGGACTTCCATATTGCTTCTCACTACTCGTCCAGACGTTTTTGGTGCACTCCAAAAATCAATTTGATCCTCATCCTCCTCGAACGAATTTTCCCATAAATCCTTGTAAAGTGGTTTGAGGTTTTCATCCGAGAATATAAAGTTTTTAAGAAGCTCCCCCGTTGACAGCGTAACGCCAAGGGAATTAATTGTGTCAAAAATAGCTTGTTCGTCGTCATTGGCCCCTAATAACATGCTAATCACAGGAATATTTTTAAGAATGATCTCTTTTAAGTCTTCAAGTTTCTCATCAGTGAATCCTTCCATTTTTTTCAGGAAAAATTTGTAGCTTTCTAGTATCTTGTGTTCCTGATTATTTAGTCTCGAAAGATCCCGATCAAGCATTACTGCTTCAAAATATTCACTGTCATTTTTTGAATGCTCAATACGAATGCGTTTATTCCCTTTTGAATCCTCCGGGATTATAAGTAGATTCGTATTCTCCTTAAGCTTGTAGTAAGTTCCCGTCCCGGATGCTGAAGTAGAAATTGCTTTTAAGATCAATGCAAAAGTTGTTAATCGTTGCTGACCATCTATAAGATCTATTTTGTTTTCAAATAAATGATCAGATGATCTCTGTTTAGTAATGATAGTTCCTATAAAATGTTCCGATTTTCGATCATTTAAAGGTTTTTCAGAAATCTTTAATAAATGTTCCCAAAGTGTTTCCCAGTTACTAAGCTTCCACACGTATGAACGTTGAAAAAATGGTACTACAAACTGTAAATTGCTAAAGAAAAAATTATTTAAGTATTCTTTGTTTGCACCAATCATAACGACCACCTATTTAGTAAAATTATTTCTAAATTTTAATCCAATACCGTAGATACGCTTAGTGTTATTTAAAATGAAAATTAGTTCCTTTGACTCCGACTACAATGATCCAGCTTAACCAGAATGTGCCTCGATAGGGAGCTAATTCATGAAGAGGTTCCTAGCTTGTATGCGTTGAAGCCATGATGCACCCTCCGGTATGTCCGTTTCCCGTCCATCTCGTATCCAAATCATGAGGACTCAAAACCAAGAGATTCAAGGCAGAAGATTTTTTGAGAGAGGGAGCTTACAAATGGTAAGTGACCAAAGTCGGAAAATTTTGCCAACGAAGAATATCGCAGCGTTTTCAGTCCTCTAAATAAACACCTAAAAATTTCTTAGAACCTTGTGTGGCAAAAAAGTAACCACAATCATCAGCACCCAATCAAAAACCAGAACAAAATTACCTCCCAAATAATTCAGTTTAAACGTCGACCGGTTCATAGATTTTCTCTTGAGCTGTGCCTTTCCGTTCATCACCAGATCCGACATTTTGAAAATATCGAATTCCGATAGCTCGATCGAGTATCTCTCATATGCCCTTCTTAGTGAGTGGCTTAAAGCTGCTTTAGTGTGGATCAAATCATTATTAATAGGCATGGCATCC
>JBILYY010000290.1:0-2618 GCA_044377495.1 Bacteriovoracaceae bacterium
TATAATCAGAGCAGTCAATGATTTCGATATTAACAATTTTTGATGAGCTATCACGTTCCTTAAGTCTCGCGACCACTCCGTCGCTGTACATCGAGTGAAATGCCCCAATCACTAAAAAATTTAAGCTGGTCTTGGAGTCCAGGTAAAGATGATAGGCAATAGCATCGTCAACCAGAGATTGGGCCGCAAAGTAGTTGATGATTTGTTCTGGCGTGGCGTGACCACTCATGACTTCAGTAAATCGTTCAAGATAGTTGGCACCACCCAATTTAAAGTTCGGCGGGAGTAGTTTTGGATCAAGAGCAGCTAGTCCACCAGTTACGACTGGAGCTTTTTCATCTCTGGATAAGTTCCCACCAAAAATTTGCCCGCCGAGGTTTGCAGTGGCTTCAATCATTGGAGAGTAAATAACTGCCTTGGTGGATCCTTGAGTCTTGATCAGAAAATCAGCCGCACTGATCTCACGAGTGATAACATGTTTAAATAATGATTGAGTTTCATTTTGAGAAGATGCATTTAAGAATTCCCAAAACAATGAGAAATCATTTTCTTTATTGGTGAAGGCCACAACGTCAGAAATAATTTTACCTTCTTCGACTTGAACTTCTTTCGTGTAATGTTTTTCACCAATCACAATAATGTTATTCAAAGATAAATCGGTTAGTAATTCTGAACGTGGGATATTTTGTTTTGTTCTGACATTCAGTATTTTTCCATCCCAATTAGCTTGCGCTGCCAGGACTAAAGAAAAAGTCAGAAAAATTTGAATAATCATTTGGAAAACTCCGTTTCGAATGCTTAAATTCTAAGTTTTTTGACATAATAGAGTCAAACTAATTGTTATTTTCAATGACACCATACTTGCAGTTCGTTTATGCTTTTTACGGAGATCAATATGAAAATTTTCGCCCTTTTGGTTCTTTTGCTTCTGACTTTTAGAATAACGATAGCAGATACCATTCATGCAAATAATTTTGATGGGAAGATGGTTTCACTTAGCGGAACGATTGAGGATAAACCACGGCGCTACGATAGCTCGGACGGTAATTATGCGAGCTATTCATTTAAGTTAAGTTCTGGAAAAGGCAGCTATGGTGATGAGTACGTGCTGGTCTCTTATCGCGTTAAAAAATGGGGCAAAAAAGTAGGAGAGTTCAATCTTGCACAGGGCGAAAAAGTAACTCTGAAAGGAAAGTTTTCCGAATCCAGAGAGAAGGGCAAGGGAGGTATTGTCGGAAGCTTAAACGTAAATGACCTGGATTATGATGTTGTAAAAAAGATGCCATAATTCACAGAAGCCAGCCAACAGAACTTGTCAGGTACCCTAATCGTTTCTTACATCTCATTCAAAAGTCCCGATAGCCCTTATTCTATTTAAGACAATACTTTTATTTTTTACAAGGACGTTGAAAATGAAGATCAAACTTTTTAGTGGGTTTGCCCTGGGTCTATGTGCCTTAAGTTCATGGGGACATGTAAATGTTCAAGACGTTTCTGGTGCTCGCCTTTATGATTTCTCTGTTGATAGTATCAGAATCTCTCAAAAGAATATCGATGGCCTTGATTATCAAACTGCCAAAATGGTGGGCGTTGAAGGTTATGAAGGAATCCATTACCAAATAGGTGCTCCTGAGCTTCCAGTTATTCGTTTTGAAGTCATTGCAAATTCAGCTTCTGATATCTTGATTACCGAAAGAAATTTCAAGTCAGCGCTTTCTTACAAAGTGAACAATTTAAAGCCAGTCTTTGAAGCAGTGGAGAAAATTCCTGGTGCTCGTTACATGCTTTCAAAAAGTTCTTCTTTGAATATTACTGAAAGCTATAGCATCAAAGAATTAGGATCAGTCAGAGGTCAAAAGAATTTCCTCGTTACGCTTTATCCTGTTCAGTTCACGAACAATTCTTTAAACATCTCTCGTTCTTTCGGTGTTGAAGTGAAACTAACAAAGGCCGATAAGACCGTAGATAAAAAAGGGTTAGTTTTCGTCGTTGGAAATACCTTTAAATCATCTCCGTCTCTTGCAAAATATGTCGCTCTTAAAATGTCACTAGGTTTTGAGGTTGATCAAATTGATGCCGGCACCATGGATGCTGATCAGATTCGTACAGAGATCAAGGCGCTTTACGCTCGCAAGCCACAATTGAAATATGCCATCGTCGTTGGTGATGCTGAGGATGTTCCGGCAAAAGATTCAACTCTCATCGCTGGTATTACTGATCACTATTATGCTTCAATTGATACTGCTGATTATTCTACTGATATCCTTACACCTGATCTTAAGGTTGGCAGATTTTCAGTAACTACCGAAAAAGAACTTGCAGTGCTTGTTGATAAATATTCCCTTTATATCAAAGGAAATTTTACTAACATGAGTTGGATTAGCCATATTGCTTTTCTGGCAACAGATGATCGCTTCGAAGTTGCAGAAGGTACACACAACTATGCGTCAGATACTTATACAAAAGTGAAGGGATATACTGGATCATTCCCGCGCGCGAATGAAGCAGGTGGTGATAAGCTTTATGCCATCACTCATAAAGCAGTGACTGCCGATGTTATGAAGTCTTTACTTAAAGGTAGAAGTATCGTGAACTATTCAGGTCATGGAGCAACTACT
>JBILYY010000289.1:0-2618 GCA_044377495.1 Bacteriovoracaceae bacterium
TTTATTTCGGCGGCTTTGCGAGCAAGCTCCAGCGAGTCTCCCGTAATATCTGCAAACGCGATAACATCATCTTGCTGATAGTGGTGACCAAGCACTACGACTTTAGTGCCTAAGCGTTTTTTGATAGCAGTTAATTCTACTAAAACATCTTCATCGCTGAGTTCTGCTTCAGGAATTTGTGGAAGATGATCTTTGTTTTTTAAATCACCATAAATATCGATCATTGAGGCCTCTTGAATTTGGACATTAACATACTCTTCTAAATAAAAAGGGGCAAGGAAGGGGCAATTTTATTGTTGTGCGTCGGGCCAAACAAGTCTTTTTGGGCCGCGCAGCATAAATCTTTTTATTTTTAATCACTTGGCCCTTTGACGAAGTGTGACCAGTTCCCTAAACTTTTATTAATAGGACCATTAACGAACCACTCTTTTTAGGAGATCGGGTTATGAAAATTATCACAATCGGTAATAACAAAGGTGGCGTGGGTAAAACCATGCAATGCTTTCAACTTGTTTGTCATTTGGCGAACCAAGGGCACAGAGTCCTCGCAATTGACCTGGATTCTCAAGCAAATTTGAGTTCAACACTTGGTGTGAACATCCAAAGAACGCTCATTCCTGAATGGCTAATTGGCGATGTAAAAGTGGATGAAATCATCGTAGATGCTGTTGGTGATTTTGATTTTTATAAAAATATTAAATTGATCGCTTCAAGTCGTCATATGGCGAATCTTGCAAAACTTCTTATTCTTTCTGAGAATGAAGTCAGAAGATCAGCTGGACGTAAAGAGCGTCTATTAAAAATGCGCTTAAAAGAAGTTGAAGACCAATTCGATTTCGTGATCATTGATACTCCACCTATGCTTGGTGATGAATTAATTATGTCACTAGTGGCTTCCAATTTAATTTTGATTCCAACTCAAGCTCAGGACTATTCAATCGATGGTCTTGAAGAATTGATGGATACTTTCGAAATTATCAAAGAAACTGAAAATCCTCAGCTTGAGTTCAACATTATTCCTTCTATGGTTAATCCAAGAAGAAAAATTGAGCGCACTCGCTTAGAAGAACTTTCTCAGTCGTTTAACGTTACACCTATGATCAGAAATTTGGTGGATATGCAGGAATCGGTTGCTATGAAAAAGCCGGTCTTCATGTTTAACAAAAATTCTAAAGGCAAGAACGACTATCAGGTGCTTTGGGATTCTCTAGGATTAAATTAGTATTTTAAGATTTTAAACATATAAATTGTGAGGAGAGGGCATGGCCAAGGAATTTTCTGCACGCGTTTCAAAACGTGAGCGCAAGGTCACCGACATTACTTCAGGAATTGACGAGAAAATTTTACGCGCAAACGATCTCAAGCTTCTTAAAGGAGCACAACTTGCCAACATCCCTTTAAAGGATATTGAAGTTAGAGATCAAGTAAGAACAAAATTTAATGATGAGTCTCTTCGTGAACTCGGTGAAAACATCAAGATTAACGGTTTGATTCAACCTTTAGTCCTTCACCGCGAAGGTAATAAGTTTGTCTTGATTTGTGGTGAGCGCCGCTTCCGCGCCATGACTATCATCAACATGGCCGAAGCGCCTTGTTTCATTCTTGAGAATAAATCTAAAGAAGAATTGATGGCCATCCAGTTCTCTGAGAACCAGGCCAGAGAAGATCTTCATTATATCGATCAAGCAGATTCTATTTATGGTTACCAGAAACTAACTGGTACTTCGGAAAGAAAAATCACAGCTGCACTAGGAATTTCAAAATCCGAAGTTCACCGTTGTTTGATGATTGCTAAACTTCCAAGAGATATCAAAGAAGCTGCAAAAGAATTTAATACTGAAAAGTATGTTCTGCTCGAGTGGGATGAACTTCCAAGAAATGAATTCAAGGATGAAATCAAGTCACGCATTCTGAGTGGTGAAATAAATAAAAGATTGCAGTTGAAAAGGATCATTTCTCAACTTAAGATTGAGAAACCTAAAAAGAAAAAAGAAGATTCGGTTGAGAAACTCATGAAGGTTATTAAGACCCAAATGAAGGATCCCAAACTTCAGGCTCGCGCCAAGGAAATGATGAAGGAATTAGTAGGTGAACGGATTCACTAAAAAAAAGCCCTCGAAAGAGGGCTTTTTTATTTCTGCTATTGTTAAGTCACCGCATGCGCATTCACATAAATCGCCCAAAAAGTTGCCAAGAGAATTAAAAGTTTAAACATGTTTCCTCCGAGTTCCCAGATAAAGGGAGAGGACAAGTAACATGTTAGTAATTAGATGCCACATTAAGAGAACCTAAAAAAAAAGGGGCCCTTTCGGGCCCCTCAAAAAATCAGGGCTATTGAATACGATTATCAATGTTCAAAATCATCGCCTTACAAGCTCTCGTCGGTGTATTCCACCATCCAGAAGTTGTGATCCTCTCGAATGGGGCACCATTCAAAGAGAAAGTTAATTCATCAGTAGATCCTTGACGAGTATTAGTCAAAGCACCAATACAGTTAGTCAAAAGAGAAGCACGGTCAAAAGCTTCCATTTGGAATGGAGCACGTTCAAGACTTCCAACAATTCTCATTGGAGAAGTGTAAACCGACATACCAGCTCTGCGCGCCTCTTGCTCGATGA
>JBILYY010000291.1:0-2609 GCA_044377495.1 Bacteriovoracaceae bacterium
ATAAGTATCTGAAGAACTTTTTGTATTCAGATATCATTTATAACAACATTAAGTATTTGAAGATTGAAGGGAAATAGAAACGAGGGCTCCATCCAAATTTGGTGAGCCCCCTGTTTTCTGGTTGGGAATTTTAATTTTAAAATCACTCATTTTTGAACAGATCTTATTCAGGCGACTTACACTGGATTTCGTATCTATTCTTTTACCAAAACCCGAGTTTATTCTACGGGTAATAAGCGAACTTTCGCCTTTTTTATCACCTCCAACCCACTGTTATCTTATTAGTCACTAAACTCGCGCCGATTATTAATTTTTTCAGGGATTGTCCGATAGGTAGGCAAGACATTCCCCTGCGAGGCCCGAATGAAAGTCTTAACCCTGCTGTCCCTGTTACTTTTTGCACATACCACATATGCCAAGTCCTATGTGATTTTCTCTCTTGCCCAAGATCTACCTATGGGAATAGAGAACGAAGTTATTCGTAAAAACTATTACATTAATATGGGTAGTGGCCAGGGCGTGAAAAAAGATAGCGTCGTAGATGTATTTAGAATTATTTCTGTTCAAAATCCTTACGATAATAAAACTCGCGTAAATTACAAAGTTAAAATTGGTGAACTAAAAGTTCTGCACGCGATGGATGAAGCCGCGATTGCGACACTTAATGAGTACGAGAAAGAAGATACGACTCCGATCTTTGAGCTGCCACAGTTTATGGTTGGGGATCATGTTTCGATTAATGTGGACTAGGACCGATCCCAACATGCTGCTAATGGTTTTAATTTAAGAATCTCTCCACTTAGTACGCCATCGGTACAAGAAATCAGATTTACGTACATAAGATATTCCTCACCAAGTCGGATACTAAAATCCTTTTTCCCTTTTAGGCGGACTTTTCGAAGTGACTCACCTGCACAAACCCCCTTAAAATGAAATTCGAGCCAATCTTCTGTCGAGTTGAGCTTGATGATGCGAGAACATTTTGAAACTATAATGACCGTCTTCATATATGCCGATAGAGCAAGGTACAGACCATTTAGGAAAATGCTAAGCTTGCAAAATGATTGCGCGAGTTGTGCGTGACATTGATTTTTCTACCTGAAGATACGGAAAAAAAAGGATCTTTTCTCATGATACAAGGACCACGGACAATAGGTCGCATCTTAAAGGCCAGAATTGAAAAAACTCCCAAGAGACATGCTATTGGCTGGATTGAAAACAATGAAGTTAAGAATCTCAGTTTTGCTGAATATTACCATATTATCGAAGTTCTCTCAGCTGCTTTTGCTAAGATCGGGTTAAATGTCGGTGATAAAGTCGCTATTCTCGCTCAGACCTGCAAAGAGTGGCACTTTCTAGATATGGCAACAATGTGCTCACGTGGATGTGTCGTACCTATTTATCCCAGTTACCTAACGAGTGATGTAGATTATATTTTTGTTCATTCAGACAGTTCGATTCTCGTTGTGGAAAATGATAAACAGATGGAAAAAGTTTTATCTGTCATGGAAAATTGGCCAAATCTTAAAGTCATCATTTCATTAACTGATCTCTCCGAAGAACTACTTAAAAAGTTTCGCAATTTTTGCACTTACTACTCTTATAAAGAGCTCGTGCGAATAGGAACTGAGGATATTAAATTAAATCCTGATCTTTTGGAAAATCATATCCAGAATCAACTTCCAGAAGAATATGCTTCCATCATTTATACCTCTGGGACAACTGGTGAGCCTAAAGGCGCAGTGGTCACTCAACATGCATTTGCCACGATGTTACTCAATCTTGAGAAAACTGTTAGGGGCGGATTCACTCAGAATGATAAGGCTCTCGTGTTTCTTCCTCTCTCACACGTTTTAGGCCGGGCCGATTCCATGTTGCCACTAATTTTCGGTTGGCAATCTGTCTATGCGGAGTCCTTGGAAAAACTTGTCGATAATCTCCAGATTGTCAGACCTACAGTCATGATCGCTGTCCCAAGAATCTTTGAAAAAATGTATGCCAAAATTATGGCCCAAGTAAATGCTGGCAACCTCATTGAGAAACAAGCTTTCAAATGGGCCACGCATATTGCTGAAAAGTATTTTCATAAAATTGACAATGATCTTTCACCATCTGCAACTGAAATGATTGAATTTAAAATTGCCCAAAAAGTAGTTTTCGAAAAAATATATAACCGCTTTGGTGGAAAAATCCGTTATTTTGTATCTGGTGGAGCTCCACTTTCTCCGGTAATTATTCAATTCCTTCGCTATGCAAATTTAACCATCCTTGAAGGCTATGGCCTGACTGAGACGGTGGCACCTTGTTGCATCAACCCATTGTCAAAACAAGTGCCTGGATCAGTGGGAAGACCTATTGGTGATGCCCAATTTTCTTTTGGAAGTGATGGGGAAATTCTCATCAAATCTCAGGCACTTTTTAAAGAATATTATAAGAATCCAGAAGCAACTCAAGAAGCGCTGAAAGATGGATGGTTCCATACGGGTGATATTGGTGAATTTACGGCAGAAGGGTATTTAAAAATTACGGATCGCAAAAAAGATATCATCAAAACGAGTGGTGGGAAGATCGTCGCACCCCAAAAAATTGAAAATATGGCCAAGGCACAG
>JBILYY010000292.1:0-2605 GCA_044377495.1 Bacteriovoracaceae bacterium
CCGAATGGATACTCTCCAAGCTGCGATTCTTTTAAGCAAACTAGAAATTTTCCCTGAAGAAGTTGAGCTTCGTAAAAAATGGGGTCAGCTTTATAAAGAGATGCTTGGAGCAAGTTTTAAAACTCAGGCCCTTCTTCCAAACTCAACTTCAGTTTACGCGCAATTCACAATCGAAGTTGATGACCGTGAAAATTTTATTAAACGCATGAATGAATTTGGTGTTCCAACGGCAGTTCATTATCCAATACCGCTTCACCTTCAACCGGTTTATCAAAATCTTGGATTGAAGAAAGGCAGCTTCCCTCATTCTGAAAGATCTGGCGAAAGAGTTGTGAGTCTTCCGATGCATCCTTATTTAGATGAAGCGACTATTGAAAAAGTCGTGGCTACCGTGAAAAAATGCATCCATGGATAAAATTGAAATTGATGCCACGATCATTGGTGGTGGCATCGTAGGTCTATTCACCGCTTACGAACTCAAAAAGAAACACCCCTCCTGGGAAATCGCTCTTTTTGAGTCTGCTCCCTTCTTGGGTGATCACTCGACTGGAAGAAATTCCGGTGTCCTCCATGCTGGCCTCTATTATCCCACCAACTCAAATAAACATCTTCTTTGTATGGAAGGCATAAAGTTATGGAAACATAATTTGTGTCCACAACTTGGAATTGATTTTAAAGAATGCGGAAAAGTTTTATTTGGGTCTGACCTAGAAGATATTTGGAATAAGGCCCAGCAAAATGGCGTTGAAGGGTTGGCCTGGCTCTCGGGGAATAAACTCAAAGAGGTCAATGAGTTTGTAGACGCTAAGACAGCTTTTTACTCTCCACAGACAGGTATTCTGGATGTAACCGGCGCAATGAAAAAATTGGCCAATGCCTTTGTTAATCTTGGTGGAATGATATCCTCAAATTGCCAAGTCACTCATCTTGAAAAGTTAGATAAATTCAAACTCACAACAAGTAATTTTGAAGTTTCCTCTGAGATTCTAATCAACGCTGCTGGTTTTTCGGGTCCATCAATAAGGGAAAAGATTGGACTAACGGGACTGAAAAGTTCTCTTGTGAAAGGAAATTACATTTCAACTTCGCAGAAAATTGAGCATCCACATCTTTTTTATCCTGCCCCACCCAAAGATTTAAAAGGACTTGGAGTCCACTCTACTCTTGATCTAGATGGCAAAGTTAAATTTGGTCCAAATACTGAAGATGTTTCCAGTGTTGATTACAGTGATAATCAAATTGCACTAAAGGCAATGTTGCCAAAAATCATGAACACCTTCAAAGGAATAGATGAATCTAGGCTTTATTGGGATTACGCAGGCATTCGTAGTAAAATTATTAATACCGAAACCGGAAAATTTGAGAGTGATTTCTGGATTAAATCACCTATGTCCGGTTATATTGAGTGTCTTGGGATTGAATCGCCAGGATTAACTGCTTCCCCGGCAATCGCTCGTAAAATCATTAAAGAATTTATTTAAAGTCAAAAAGGTGCCACGTTAAATAACGTAACACGTAGATATTTCAACAATAAAAATTGAATATACTCCGACCCAAAATCTTGTTAAAATATCAAAGGAAAATGACTAGGTGGGCAGGAGTTGGTGCTCCTCCCCTAAAACTTCTCAGTTCATTCTTAAAATTACAGCGAGCTGTAACAAAAGAATAAAAAGAGTCAGTACCCTAATCATTTCTTCCATGAATTCCTTTTCCTAAAGGGCGCCCTTCATTGGGCGTCTTTTGAAAAGACCTCACAGAAGCCCGGCCACTCTACTCAATCCTCAAAATGAATGTCGCAAATTGATTTAAGGAAACTTCATATTTTCCTTTAAGGAAAACTGCGCCCAACCTGGCACCTTTTCGACATTGACTACAAGTTCCCGGAAGCGTACCTTTTCCGTATATCTGTAAAATACTAAATAGTGTACATTAAACAGAATTCAGTATAGATTTTAAGGCGAGAATAAATGATCCCAAAGGAAGCAATTAGAATTGATATCAAGCCGATTAGTTTTAATGAGAGATGGATCAAAGAATTATTCATTGATTTGGATCACATAAATAAAGGCAAAGAGAGAAGGCATGAACGGTCAAAACTATCTCTGCAAGATGTTTTAAAGTTTGTCTTTTTGTTAAATGAAATGAGCCTAGAATCAGACATGATGCGAGGAAGTTATATCTATTACAACAAAATCTTGAAAGATGAATTTGAAAAACCATATCGCATGATATTTTGCCAGGATCATAGTCTTAAATGGATAGGAGTCATTACTCTATATAGGATACCAAAAAAACATGAAAACTAAATACGTACGACCTAAAGATATTGATAACATTTTGGAGCAGCTCGGCCAACTACAGGAGGCAAAGGGAGAAATAGTTATCCCCGGAATAAAGTCGCCTTTCTCTGAAAGATTAAAATTTAAACTATGCCAGCAAGTCCTAAAGTTCAAAATGAAAAGAGAACTAACAAATTCAGATATGGCCAAAATCTTAAATACAAATCAGACAAGGGTAAGTGAAATATGCCGATGCCTGTATCACCTTTACACCGTTGATAGACTTATAGATCTTGTGCAAATTCTTGCCATGCAGGATAAAGAAT
>JBILYY010000037.1:0-23187 GCA_044377495.1 Bacteriovoracaceae bacterium
ACTTCTTCAAAAACTGTTTTCTGGGGATTAAGAACATCCATTGAATACTGACTAAAATAACCAAGTTGAACATTAGCACCAACTTCGGCCTTCCCCTCAGTAGCATCGGTTAATCCCGCTATCACTTTTAAAAGAGTTGATTTACCTGCGCCGTTTACACCGACGACAGCGACTCTTTCAAGACGTCTGACAACTCCGGAGACCTTAGCAAACACTCTTTTCTCTTTACCTTCATCGGAAAGATAAACCTTACCAACACTTTCCATCTTAACAACGTCATTTCCAGAGCGCGGGGCCTTGGGAAATTCAAAGTTAATGGTTTGCTCTTCAGGCATAAGTTCAATTCTATCAATTTTATCTAATTTTTTTACGCGCGACTGAACTTGAGCCGCATGACTTGCTCGTGCTGCAAATTTTGCAATAAACTCTTCTTCTTTCTGAAGCATTGCTTGCTGTCTGCCCGAACTTGCCACCAGTTGCTCGCGTCTGATCTCTCTTTCTTTTTCGTAGAAGTCATAATTACCGGAATAAACTGTGATCGCTTTATGATTCACTTCAATAATTTTTTTAACTAAACCATTCATGAAGGCCCGATCATGACTAGTCATAAGGACAGCACCCTTGAAGGCCTTCAACCAGTCTTCCAACCAAATAATTGATTCCACATCAAGATAGTTGGTAGGCTCATCCATCAGAATAAATTCAGGTTTCTGCGCCAGAACTTTTGCCAGAGCAATACGCATTTTCCAACCACCGGAAAATGTTTCAACCGGACGATTGTGATCATCTGGCGAAATCCCTAAACCCGTTAGAACTTCTGCGGCCTGGTGTTCAATATCATAGCCACCAAGTTTTTCGAACTCAGTTTGGTAGTCACCAAGTTTTTCAAGTAACTCATCAGAGTATTCACCATCTTCAAGAGCTTTTTCAATTTTACCGATTTCTGTTTTTAAAAATCCCAAACGTGGATTGCCATGAATAACTTCTTCAATCGCACTTCGTCCTTTTAGCTCGCCCACACTTTGAGAGAAGTAACAAATACGAAGACGATTTGCGTAATCAATAGTTCCAGTATCAGCACGTTCTTCACCCGTAATGAGGCGAAAAAGAGATGTTTTACCCGCACCATTTGGCCCAACCAACCCAACTTTTTCACCAGCTCCAATGAAAAAAGCGCCATTTTGATACAATACCTGACCGCCGTAAGCCTTGCTTAAGTTAGAAACAGTAATCATGAGTCCTCCGAGGGCCAAAGAATAGCTCTTTTGCCTTCCCAAGTCCAAAGGATTTTCGTAATATACGAACCCATGGAAATCAACTTAATAGAAAAACAGCAAGAATTTTTGAAACTTTTGGAAACGCAGGGAAAAAGCTTTAATACTGTAAAAAACTATAAGGCAGATCTCAGGTGTTTTAATGTCTTCCTAACAGATAAACAACAACACTTAAAAATTCGAGCATTTACTTCGGGTCAGGTGCAGGAGTATTCACAGTATCTTGATAAAAAATATGACTCACCTAATTCCGTAAGAAGACGGGTTCAGGCACTCAGATTATTTTTTGATTTTCTAATGGCCCAGAATTTATTTTCTGAAAATCCATTAAAAAAAATGGCGGTATCGCCCAAGGTTTTAGATAACCCTGAACCAACCGCTTTCCCTGAAGTTTTAAAAACCTATCAGCTCCTGAGAAAAAAAGTTCAAACATCGGAGGGATTATCTCAGATAGTGAACTCCAGGAATCTCATTATTTTTCATCTCATTTATGGTGCTGGTCTAAAAGTGTCAGACATGGCCAAACTTCATTTCACAAGCATTTTAAAAGATCAAAAAGGGTTCAGAGTGATGGTTGAACATCCTAAGCGAGACCCCTATTCAATTCCACTCCCCTCAAGTTTTAATGCCGATTTTCAATTCTACAAAACGAACTACCAGCTTTTACTAAAGAAAGAAGGACTTGAAATCGAAGAGCTCCTCTTCAATGCAAATCCTTATAAGATTTTGGCCGGTGGACTTTCTCCACGTGGTACAGAATTATTTTTTGAAGATTTAAGAAAAAACATTAAAAGTAAGATGACGGCAAAATCACTCAGACAATCGTGCATTTTTAAATGGCTCAATCAAAATATCAACCACACTACGATTAAAGAATGGTTGGGAGTAACTCCTTCTTATTCTTTGGAACTTTATCTTGAGGAACTGAAAAAGAACCCAATCGGAAAAGTCTTTAAGGATATTCAGGACCAAGAATGAATAGCAACGATTACATTCTGAAAACGTTTGAACTTGCTAAACTTGGAAAAGGAAATACCTGGCCTAATCCTTTAGTCGGTGCAGTTGTGGTTAAAGATGGAAGAATAATCGGGGAAGGTTATCACCATCAACACGGACTAGATCACGCAGAAGTTGATGCGATTAAAAATTGTTCTGAATCGCCTGTTGGAGCAACTATTTACGTCAATCTTGAGCCTTGTTGTCACACGAATAAACAAACTCCCCCCTGTGCTCAGAGACTAGTCACTGAAAAAATTAAAAAAGTTGTGATCTGTAATCTTGATCCCAATCCTCATGTTAACGGTAATGGCATAGAACTTTTGAAAAAAAATGGAATCGAAGTCGAATACGGAATCCTTAGTGAGGAAGGCGAAAAACTCAACGAAGCTTTCTTTTTTTCACAGAGAAATAAATCCCCCTTCATCCATTTAAAACTTGCCACCACTTTTGATGGTAAAATTGCGATGTTAAACGGTGAATCCCAGTGGATTACTGGCCCCAAATCCCGGGAGTACGTCCATGAACTTCGCTCTCTTCATCAGGGAGTGATCGCAGGGGCCGAAACAATTCGCACGGACAATCCAAAACTCAATGTAAGACTTCCAGATTATAAAGGTCGTCAGCCTTTTAGAATTATTTTTACGAAATCTGGGAATCTTCCCAATTCTCTAAATATTTTATCTGATGAATTAAAAAATCAGACTCTCATATATACAATGAGCGATTCAAACTTTGACTTACCTTCAGAGAACATCATCAAGATTGATTCTTTAAAAGAGGCCATGAGTGACTTATTCTCAAAGAAGTTGATCAATCTTTTCCTTGAAGGTGGTTCAAATCTTGCCACATCTTTTATTAAGGAAGGTTTGGTCAATCGAGTCAGTCTATTCATGAATCCTAGTTTTTTAGGAACAGGAAAAAATGCATTAGGTGATTTAGGTCTATCGAACTTGAATGAAAGACCATTTTTAATACAAACAGAATCACGCTGGATTGATGGAGACCTCTTCATCACCGGTCGACTAAAATAAGGGAATTTATGTTCACAGGGCTTATTCAAGAAGTTGGAACCATTCTTTCAGTCACGCAAAATACTGAAGGAAAAGAATTTGTCATAAAGGCACCTACACTTATAAAAGAAATTCAGATTGATGATTCAGTTGCAACCAATGGCTGCTGCCTCACGGCAACTCAAATTAAGGACGACACTTTTAAAGTTCAAGCGATTCATATGACTCTCCAGAAGACCTCAGTTGGTGGGCTCAAAGCTGGTGATAAGGTGAACTTGGAGTTATCAATTAGGCCTCAAGATCGTCTGGGTGGTCATTTTGTACAAGGTCACGTAAATGCCGTCGGTAAAATTAAACAAATTAATACGATGGGAGAAAATTGGGAAATTGAGGTCTCTTTTCCATTAGATTTTCGTAAGTATATGATATCAGAAGGATCAATCGCTTTGGACGGCATAAGTCTTACCATTGCCAAGCTTACTAATGACTCACTAACCGTGGCAATCATACCTCACACCCTAGAAAAGACTACACTCGGCACAAAAAAAGTTGGAGATCACCTCAATCTAGAGGTAGATATGATCGCTAAATATATCGAGAACTTTCTGCGCTTTGATAAAGACTCACGCAAGGAAGAATGGGCGAAAAACTTTTTTAATGTGAAGTATGAAGACTAAAAATCTACGTCCCTTAGATTCAATTGAAGCTGCCATATCCGATCTTAAACTCGGCAAGATGATTATTGTCGTTGATGATGAAGACCGTGAGAACGAGGGCGACTTTATCATGCCGGCCGATATGATTACTCCTGAAGCGATCAACTTCATGATTACTTACGGACGTGGTCTGGTGTGTGCTCCCCTGTCTCAAGAAATTGCTAAAAAATTAGACCTACCTCTTCAGGTTCAAACTAATACCGATACCATGGGGACTGCTTTTACAGTTACCATCGATGCCAAAGAAAAAGTTCATACCGGCATCTCAGCTTCGGATCGTTCTCACACTCTTAAATTCATGGCCGATCCATCATCCAAGGCAACTGACTTCACTCGCCCTGGCCATATTTTTCCACTCATCGCTAAGGACGGAGGTGTTATTGAGCGCCAAGGTCACACTGAAGCAGCGGTGGATTTTTCTAAACTTGCAGGCATGGCCCCAGTAGGAGTGATCTGCGAGATCATGAATGAAGATGGCTCTATGGCCAGATTGCCGGAGTTATTAATACTTGCAGAAAAACATAATTTAAAAGTCGTATCGATTGCTGATCTGGTTACTTACCGCAAGCTTCAAGAAAATCTTATTTCAACTGTTGAATCGATTCCAATGCCAACGAAGTATGGCGATTTTCAAATGTATATTTTTAAATCTGCACTCCTTAAGCAAGAACACGTTGCAATCATCAAGGGTGATCCTTCTCTTTTAAAAAATCCAGGTACTCTTGTTCGTGTGCATTCCGAATGTTTTACAGGCGATGTTTTAGGAAGCTTCCGCTGTGATTGTGGTGAGCAATTAGCAGCCTCCATGAAGACCATTGAAGAGAATGGTTCAGGTGTTATCATTTATCTGCATCAAGAAGGCCGAGGCATTGGCCTATTTAATAAAATTCGCGCTTACCAACTTCAGGATCAGGGTATGGATACGGCTGAAGCGAATCTTCATCTTGGTTTTCCAGTCGATCTTAGAGATTACACAATGGCCTCTCAGATTCTCAAATACTTTCACATAACCAGCATAAAACTTATGACCAACAATCCACTAAAAATTGATGGGCTGACGAAACTTGGCCATACTGAAATTGAGCGTTTCCCGCTCGAAATAGATGCCAACACCAAAAATGCTCATTATCTTTTCACTAAAAAGACAAAGCTGGGCCACCTCCTCAAACAAAATCTTCTAGACCAATAAGCGAGACTATTATGAAAATCGAAGGTTCTTTAAATGCATCTAAATTAAAGGTCGCCATTGTATGTGCACGCTTTAATGAGTTCATTACCTCAAAACTTTTAGGTGGCGCAGTTGATTGTTTAACTCGTCATGATATCAACCCTATCAATATAGATGAAGTTTGGGTGCCAGGCGCTTTTGAAATTCCGCTTGCGGCACTTGCACTTGCTGAATCAAAAAAATACGATGCTGTTATTTGTCTTGGAGCTGTTATTCGTGGCTCCACTTCACACTATGATTACGTTTGTTCTGAAACTGCCAAGGGAGTATCCCATGTGAGCTTAAAAACCCACGTGCCTACTATCTTTGGAGTTCTAACAACTAATACTATCGAGCAAGCGATTGAACGCGCAGGAACGAAGGCCGGAAATAAAGGTTGGGATTGCGCTATGGCAGCAATTGAAATGGCCAATCTTATGCCTAAGCTTCAGGGCAAATAATTGAAGACTCTACTTCTTACTCTTATCGTTCTTTGTTATTCGCTAATCGCTTTTTCTCAAACGACAGAGCTGAGGCTAACTACGGACATCTATCACAACAACGAAGAGCTCTTTCATTCGCATCAAGGGGAAGGCCCTTGGGATAGCACTCTGGCCATGAGCATCGGCTATGCCAACATCAAGAGTCTTCGCGCCCAAATAGAAGCAGCACTTAACATTAAGCTCGATTACTTTAAGAAGTGGGACCCTCAGGGGGAAGCACACGTTACGGTTGTGACTCCTAATGAATATTGGGATGTTCTCAAAATTAAATTAGACATGAAGCGGATCGAGGCGATTGCTGACCAATACGATATTCAAGAAGCGCGCTTAAGTATTCTCGGCATCGGTTCGGCCAAAGGCATTGTTAACGGGAAACAAGCAGAAACATTTTTTGTTATTGTGGACTCTTCTGAACTAAGAAATATCCGCCAGCAAATTTTCTATGCATTCACTCGTGCAGGCGGAGACCGCGGTTTGTTCGATCCGACATGGTTTTTTCCTCATATTACTATTGGATACGTTGAAACTGACCTTCACGAAAGCAATGGCGTTTTGAAGAACCTGAAACATTCTTTGGATAAAAAATTTCCTTTTAAAATTGTCCCTTGAAATTAACTCATTCATTCTGGGAAGAATTTGAAGCAACAGGCCACCTCTCCATAGCAAATGACTTCATCGACCCAGAGCTCACGAAATCGTTAGGCCTACAAATTCAAGAGCTCTTTAAGAACCCAGACAAGCTTTATTATCACCAGAAGGTTAAGGATCTTAGACAACATTTCTATGTCGACAGCACTCACCCTCATGATGAAAGATTCAAAAAACTTTACGATGAGTGTTCAACATTCACTCTGGAAATTTTAGAACAATATTTTAATTACCTAAAAATTGATCCTCAAGCTATCCAGGCCATTTTCAAAAACCATAAATCTTTCCTACGGCCCAACTATTATTCGGGGCATCCTGTAGGAACTATACTTTCAGATTCACACGTAGACACAAGCCTCGTCACTCTGCTTTTTGGCGGGAGCCACGATGGGCTTGAAGTTTATAACAAAAGCCAGGATAAATATGTGCAAGTTCCAACGTCGCATAAAAATATTATCATCACTTTCGGTTCCATTATGGAAGCTTGGACCAATGGAAGGATTAAAGCAACTTATCACCGGGTAATTAGTAGGCAAACCGATCCTCGTACATCGTTTCCCTTTTTCTTTCATCCCTCTCCAGAGGCCAAGATGAACGATAAATACTCTACGTTTGATTCTTATTACATCTTCAAGGCCAAGGAAGCGATGCTAGGAGGAGAAGGCAATTATTGAGAAGAGGAATTCTCGAAACGCAATCACATTATCCATCTTAAACAGTTAAGTTCATCTCACCATTTGCCTCTGCTTTCAGAATCTAAATTCCCCGTTAATTTCACCTACTCGATTTCCCATAGTGCCTCCATCTTTTTAAACTCAAAATTGTGTTTTACCTACAAGGAGAACGAGTATGAGTTTTAAATTGTGTATTCCAATATTATTCCTAGGTCTAATATTTAACCCCGCCTTATCTGCCGTATCCACACCCGATGCTGACACTCAAAAAATTTTTAACGCTTTAGTTAAATTGAAAGCAAAGTCTATTGATAAACTCTCACCCTATGAGGCCAAACGACAACCAACCTTAGAAGATGCTGTTCAATTGGTAGAAGCTAATTTAAAGAAACCATTTAGTTTGGAAAGAATTGAAGATAGAAAAATGAATGTCTTCATGGGTAAAATCGATATCCGCATCCTTGTTCCCATTAAAGGAAAAAATCTTCCAATTTTGGTTTATTATCATCCGGGGGGCTTTGTCCTTGGGTCCATCAATAAATACGATGGCTCGGCGAAATTATTAGCACATGAATCGAAGGCAATTGTAGTATCAATTAACTATCGTAAAGCTCCAGAAAACAAATTCCCTACGGCCCATCATGATGCCTACGATGCATATAAATGGGTGCTTGCAAATGCAAAATCATTCGGCGGTGACCCTAATCGCATAGCTGTCATGGGTGAAGGGGCCGGTGCAAATCTTGCTATCAATGTTGCGATTAAGGCCAGAGACGAAAAAATTCAAAGTCCAGTTCATGAAGTGCTTTTTTATCCAATTGTGAGCACAAAAATGGATTCTGAATCCTATAAGCAGTATGCAAATGCAAAACCACTCAATAAGGCCATAATGGCGTGGTTTTTCGACAAATATAGATTAGCGCCATCCGATCTTCTTGATCATCGCCTTAATCTGCTAAAAATGGATTTGAAAGGACTCAATCCGGTGACTTTGGTTACTGCAGAAATTGATCCTCTTAAGAGCGAGGGAGTCGAATTATTTAAAGCGCTCAAAAGAAAGAATGTAGCCGTGTCGTATAAACACTTTGATGAACTTACTCACGAATTTTTAGGCATGTATCCCGTTGTTAGAAGGGCATCTGATGCTCTGGATTTGGTAAAAGCTGACCTCGCTCTCGCATTCGCTAAGAAGATAGATCGATCACGCCAAGCACAGGAAGCTAGAAAGAGAAAATAAAAGTGGCAACCTACTTGAAGAATTGCTGGGCCAGATGGCTTAAGTTGTACACAGTCGCGTTCTACTTCAAAAGCGCATTTAGAGTCTTAAAAACACAATCACAAGACTTGGATTCGAGAGTACAAGCTTGAACCTTTGGCAATTGCTCTGGATCCAGCATTAATCTTTTCACACGATCATATCCCTGCTTAATAAAATCTGAATAATCATCAGTCGTCATAATTTCTGATTCAGTTAATGAACGTCCTAATTTAGCTTCTACATTTGCGTGGAATTTATCGCTATCAATATAGCTAGGGTCTTCTTCAAGGTGAATAACTTCATCAGGAAAGATTACGAGTGGAATGAGCCTCTCACGTTCCTTCAAAAATCCCCAGGCCATAGCATTTGGAACCAAGCGACGGGGATCAACTTTTAATGCAACTCGTTTTTGCATACCAAAGGCCCTTGCGACATCATCATTAGATACTGAGAGGAAGGGCGATCCTTTAGGCTCAAAGGCATGGGCCCCCATTGTCTGCAATAGACTTGACTTCACTGGTGTAAAGGCAACCCCCTTATCATTGTAATTGGTAAAAACGCCTATTTTCTCTCTCATGGTGGTTAGTGATCGTAATCTTCTCGTATAGCTTCCTTGGTTTTTAGTTAGGACAGTTGATAGTAATCCAGGATTCCCGTCTGCGGACTTAACCAATAAGTCCCCATCAATTCCTCTGAAGACAACTTCAGCTTTACTTAAATCAGGATGCTCAATTGCTTCTAGCCATTCCTTCCAAGAATTTATCTCTGAGGGCTCCATGAGGTCCCAAGGTAGATACTTCTCCAGCATTTGTCGAACACCCTTGCGATCATTTTTTGCGACGAGATCATTGAACTTAACTGGCTCTTTCTCCATTTCATTGAAGATTTCTTTCATCTGACTCCATCCAGCTTCTCTTCGTTTCATATCGGCTTTGGCTATTTTTGAAACATCTTTGTAGATGGCCTCCGCGTGAGCAGCACGTTTAGCGAGATACCCCTGAAGTTCATCTTGCTTTAATCCAAGAAGCTTTGGGTTCGCCACTAAAACATCATTGGTCATATTAACGGCATCAAGCTCGAGCTTGGCCATTTGTTCCATCGCAACGGCACTTCCTGCTTTAGCGTTGGCAACTGTTTCTGCCCACTGGTAGGGATGAGAATATGCAGCAAATTTCTTTAACAAATATTGATTTTCATCAGAATTTGCAGTGATTTGTAACAAGTGAACATATTCTTCAAGGGCAACGGCTTTATTGCTCAATCCACCTGGAGTGATATTGAGTTTGATTATTAATTTATTTTCTCCCAACTCAGGGGTAATACTCGCAAGTGCCCCCTCAGGCAGTTGATCAACTTTGTTCAATTGAACTTCGTAATGCTCTTCGAATGCTCCCTTGTTTATTAGTCCAATTTGTTTATTGAGAGCTTTCTCTACTTCTTTTGGGCCTGCTGAAAATTGTTTTAACAATTCTTCAGTTTCTGAATCGGGTTTAAAAAAAGCGAGATTTTCAATCGCCTTACCTTTTTGAGGTGGAGCAACCTGAACAAATTTAATATTACCAGTGCGAGTCTCTGTGGCAGCAAGCCCCCCAAATCCAATAGCAGAATCCTGATAAAGATTAAATAAAGTCCCCTCGGGATTATCTAGAAATCCGGGCAACTTAATCCAGTCCAATCCAACAGGAGTGGTGGCGACTGAAATTTTTAAAAACTTCTCAAAGTTTTTATCGACTGATTTTAGCTTGGTAAGAAGCTGTTGAATTTGCTTAACAGAATCTTGATGGGAGACCCTAAGATTAAGAGATATTGGACCATCAGCTGGATTCCACCTGCCCTCGAGAAATTCTCGTGGCAAAGAAATATCAGGACGAAGCCCATTTTCGACGAGTTCGTTTATCACTTGCAACATTCTTGTATCAGCTTCACCAAGACTAGTTAGTGCTCGTTGAGTAGAAAAACCTTTCTCAGATTTCATGAGAGAAATTAATTCTTCTTTAGTAGCGATTTTTCTAAACTCAGCTTCCTTATAAACCTGAAATTTAGATAACGGATCTCTTGATGGAGCTATTTCGGAAATCCATCGATAGAAATCATCACCTTCTTGAACTTCAACCGGACGCACGACTTGCGCATCATTTAAGATAGTACTTAGCCCACTTATCTGAGCTTTTCTCCTCGCAGCTGAAGAAGCTTCGGCAAGCGTTTCACCCTCTATTCCTACGACGTCTGAAACGAGTAACATCATTGAAACTTTATCGTTTTTCCCATCAAATACCTTGGCGAGGTAGCCAGTTTCAACTTCCACAACTTGAGCAAATTTATTCCTATCGGCCAACCATGCATTTGTTTCTTCGAATGGACTTGAAACGTGGGTCACAACATCAATAGATTTTGCTCCCGCCGGTGACAATCGTCCTGTAACCTCTCGGGTAATCCCATTGACGTCATGGGATTTTTTGGGGATGACTAGATCACCTACTTTGAGTCCTGAATTAGAAAGCGCGCCAGCGGTTCCCATGTAGAGGATATCAGTATGGCCAGTATTTTTAAGGGCCTTCGCTATCGGAAGGACTTCATCTCCCCATACATTTGAGAAAACCCTCCAACGCTGAACTTCGCCGTCTCTACCCTTGAGGAGATAATCAGAGACCGCGTAGGAACCACGGTCAAGATTATAGACAGTGTGAACAGGGATCTCTGAGATATTGTAGCTAGTAAGGTGAGGTCTAATATGGTCATAAAGCTTATCTACTGGAGAAGCATTTTTCATGACGAAACTAGCTAAATCATCTTTACCCTTCAGTGCCTTTTGGATGAGTTTCTGCTGTTCAACTGTAAATTGTCCAATCGCCGCTGGGTGTTTTTCAACGAGATCAATAATCGTCTGAATTTTACCCAAACTACCTATCGTCCTTTCAAACGCACCTTTCTGCCCAATGAGCACATGATCAGCTTTAGGGACAACTTTTAGCACCTGTGTTAAGTGAGCTTCTTCATTGGCAAGTTTTGCGACAGCATCACCTACAACTTCAACTGATGGTGGAGGGGCAAGTCTTCCTCCCCCTTGCTCCCATCGGACAAGAGAGCTCTGCATTTGAAAATGCTTTAGGCGATCATTACCGGAAATTTCCGTAACCGCGTAATGAAAAGTCGCCTCACCTGGATCCTGAATAAGATAAATAGGGTTATAGTTATTAGCTTCGGTTTTCACTTCACCAATAATGTTAGCTCCACGCTGGGCCAGATTTAACTTAAAGTCTCCTGCTCCACCAACGTGTAATTCAACTTTTCGCCCTGAATTTGAAGCTTCCCAAAAAACTCCCCGCGTGGTTCTATTGGCCACATAAGAGTCAACATTTAGAAGTACATCTTCGGCTTCAGCCGCTTGAATGGGAGTTAGGACTCCCCCACTTTTACCTGCCTCAACAATAGGGGCTTTCGCAGGCCCAGAAACACTTGAGGGCTTACCAATTCGGTATGCCTGATTAATTTTTCTTTTATAAAAATCATATCCCCAGGCAATTTCCGACTTTGAAATTATAATCTGAGGATATTTTTTCTTTAAAATAAGTTCAATCAATTCATCGTAATTAAAAGCATCACCAAGCTTAACAGAGGAAAAATGGAATGCCTCCACTTCCGAAGGCCTAATCTTTAAAATAGCTTCTGCTGCCTCTTTATGATGCTTTAATTTTGTCAGCGCCCAACTCTGGGTATAAGCATGAAACCGATCAAGATCGAGCATGTGCTGAATCGAGGTTAAATCTTGAGCATGGGAAACTGAAAGAGTCGCTACAATAATCAATAATAAAAGCTTTCTCATTTGCACGCTCCAAAGGCTTTCTCAAGTTTGGCCTTAATCATCTGATCGCTGAGACCAGCGGCTTTTTCTCGTCTGATATATTCCGCCAACATGGATGCAGCATCGGTGTCAGAACCCGCAAGTTTTTGAACCTGATCGAAATTTTTTTCAAATTTTTTCAAAGTATTAGTGACTTCAGCTGGGGCCATCCCACCCTCTTCCATTGTCTTCATGGCCTTGGCATAGGACACTCGGGTCTCTTGTCCAAATCCGCTGATAATTTTTCTATATTCAGGTCTTTGAGACATATCCACCAAGAGCCCATCGGATTTAGGCACAATAACTTTTTTCAAATGCTCAAATTGATCTTGAATTTGCAGTTTCCCAGTAAGACCTGACTTGATCACTTGATCAACCTCTTGATTGGTCAGACCGGAATTTTTAAGTAGATATTTTTGCTTCGCTAAATCTTCAGAAGTGTAAAGCAAAACACCTTTGCCGATTTTTTCACTTTCTTCAACCGCTTTAAGAATTTTCTTTTCTTGGGAAGCCGATGGTGATTTCTTCAAGACTTCTGCTATTTTTTTCACTTTTTGACTATGTGACAAGGAAGCATTCTCTAAGACTTCATCGCGACTAAAAGTCTGACGATTAAATAGTACATTCTTTCTCAGACGGGAGGCGACATGATCTTGATATTCAAGTGCGAGTCGCTCTTTTTCAGGCCCGGAAGGCATTTTCTGAATCGCTTCCAGTAACTCATCTTCTGCTTTTAGAATGTCGTCACTTTTTAGATCCTTGAATTTTCCATAATTTAATTCTGGAAATAAATCATCCAGGACATCACTCAATTTGTTATTTTTAGCGGACTTAAGATAATTGTCGACAACTTTTCCCCTGTGATCAATAACTGTCTTAAGATATTTTTCTTCGGCCTCTGCAATTGCCTTCGTTTCGCCTTCCATTTTCGCTACTTTTAAGTGACCAAAAGCTTCATCCATCACATTCAAGCTTTTTGATACCTCGGCAGTAACTACAGGTCTCACAGAATGAATCACGGTGGGTTTCATGCCTTTCACTAATTTCACCATTGAGGCTTCACCCAACTCGTATGCTTTCTTAGTCATGGCATTTTCAAAAGGGAAAATTAACACTTTTCCAGTGGTCTTTAGGGCCTTAGCAGAAAATGAAACAAATGTTCCAGTGGGCCCAACCACGAGGTACGCCTTGGCGGTTTTTCCAACAGTTTTAATCGCCTCTAATGAAATTTTGGCCGAATTAACAATCGGCTTTAACATCACATTTTTAATCGTTGTGAGTGATATTTTAATAGCATCTGCAACCAGATTGACCGCTTTACTTGCCTTCACGACTTTCGTGACTTTCGTTATGGGATTAATGAGCTTACTTACCTTAGAGGCCTTGATCGTTTTAAGAGCTTTAGAAGAAATCTTAAATGTCTTAATGATTTTACTGGCCCCCTGGGCTCCATATTTCGCTGCAGAGACAAGACCACCCGTTAAAAAAGCCGGGATAATTTCAGCAATGATCGTTCCAGAAATAGAGCAAACTCCCGTGATCATTGCCTTGCAAGACGTGCAATCAAACCCCTGAGCTGGCCTTAGACATTTACTAAATTGAGGTGTGCCACTCCATTCCTGACAGAAGACACTGCTTGCGAGCCACTCTTTCAAGGATCCCACCAGGGCGCTCCAGATTTTGGACATCGTTCCCCCGAAATCTTTTCTTAACATTTGAAAGACGCCTTCATTTTCTGAAGCTTTCGCGGCGGCAAGTTGGGAAGTCGAAGATTTTTCTTCAGCACCCCAGACCCAATTCCAGGCATTGGTAATACCTTTTTTAACTAATTTGCCCGCTCCCTTCAAGAGATCCCAAAGTCCCTCAAACAGGCCGAAAACAGATTTTATAAATCCGGTTGCTAATTGAGTTAAGCAACTATCCTGACCATTTTTACATCCCTTGCCAGCAATGCTCGCAGGTATAATTTTATTAGCAATCGGTCCAAGTGTATCAATTGAACTAGCAACTAAAACGCACAGGGCATCTTTTCCACAGTTATTCCAAATTTCTTTTTTCTTTTTTTCTGAACAAGTAACTTGCGCATTTGCCTTATCCAAGTCTTCTAAGTTTGAAACGATATCTGAAATGGGAGACTGGCCTTTATCACAGCTTTTGCAAGTTCCCTTTTCATCCAAATCCTTAAGATAGATTTCAACTTTTTTTACTTTTGCAATCAGTTCCTCAATTTCCTTGAGTAACTTAAAACATTCAATTGAAAGTGGATGATTTTGATACCATTCAGATATTTTTTTTATATTGGCCGGTGGAAAACAGCCAATCCTCTTGGCCTCCAGAGATTTTGCTTCTAATAGTCCTGTTAAACGATCTGCACATTTACCATCCTTGCAACTTTTCTCAGGTCTGAAGTCCTCGTTCGATGTAGTTTTTGCGAAAGCTGGTTGCAACGGGATGACCAGAGAAGGAAGAAGAAAATTCAATGCTAAAAATATTGAAAGTATTTTATTTATCATATTCCACAATCCATATCAGTAATGAGTTTTTCAAAATCGTTTTGATGCTGATGATTCGCTTTAAGTCTAAGCGATTTAGAAAAAATGAGCTTACTTCTGCAATCAACATAGAAGCTTGTTTCAACATAAGAAAGCTCCTCATGCAGATACTCAAAACCAATTTGGTGAACGACATGACCTTGTGAATTTTTCCATCTCTTGTAAGGAATAAAACTCACGGCCTTTCCTCTAACAGATTCAAGCCACTGAAGTTTCATTTTTTTGTATGTCTCTTGATTTTTACCTAAGGTGGTAAGATCTAAATCTGTTTCAACACCAGTTGAAGTAAAACTTATATTCGATCTTTGCCCATTTATTTGAGGTGAAAAATAAATATAGGGCATTCCAAACATATCTTTGCCTAGTTCCCAATCTTGTAATTGCGAAATTAAAATCTGTCCTCTTTCAGTTACTAAAATCTGAGGTGTGCTGGCATGGGCCGAAAAAAGTTGAATAACAAATATAAGGAAAATTATGGATAGGTATTTCATGCTTAACCTATCGAAAGAAATGCGTTTTAAATAAAGAAAAATCACGATCTGGATGTCCCACAGGCCTAATGTCTTGCTCGAGTATTCCAACAAATACAAAGCAACCTTCTCCGAAGTAAGGCTCTCTTGAATATTTAAGGACTTAACGACAACAGCAACAGGATATTTTCTTTAAACTTTTGACTCGGATTTGCGAAAAGCCACATATTTCAAAACAGATTACTCAACTATATAATTTCTGCCACAAAAAGAAGGCAAAAAACTCTCACTTTGCAGGTTTTGAAAGGACACTTGGGTGACCATTCCAAACAGTATTATAATTCTTTGAGACAAGATAAAAGGAATCCCCCCGATGAAGTTTTTCATTTTATTTGCTACTTCTGCAATACCAATGTTGGCCATGGCAGCTGGACCATTTGCTCATCCTAGATGGTGCGAATTAACGGCCAAAAGAGAAGTAGGCCCATACATTAATGCAGCATCAGGTTACGTAAATATTGATCCTCTACTTCTTGCAACTGGAATGAGCAGTGAGGGGTTTGCAGTGAAGTCAGATTGTATGACTAAAACAGAGGATTTGAAGGCCAAGTCAGATGATGAGGTGATGAAAGCGGGAATTAAACGGTTTTGCGAACCAGACAGATTTAAGGCCTTAAATATTTCACCTATAAACGAGGCACAAAAACTCGCTAAGCCTGAGGAATGGAAGCTGGCAAAAGAATATGCACCAGCAAACGCAACCTTCGCGAGTGTCAATCCTGAGTCTGGTTTTACTGAAATGCTAAGCACGAGAAATGTTATTGAATCAACATACTATGGTAACTCATGGATTGATGATGGTTCTGATACATTTGGTCTTGAATATTCAACAATAAAAAATAAAAAATATATCCCAAATAAATTTATCTCATCTGACTATGACAAGGTAACAGGTACAACTCTGAACAAAATGCCTGACTTTGCTTTTATGAATGATGAAAATGATAGAAATGAGAACGCCAAAAATCGTTTTGTAACAAACGAAGGCCCATACTTAAACCGCTACAACCGTCAAAAGGTTACGCAGGGAGATAAAGGTAAAACTTTTTACAAAACTCCTGAGGCACAAGTCTTTGCCAATGCTGCTTTATGGAAGCATTCACAGGATAAATTTGACTCGGCCAGAAAAGAATTAATCGCGCTCTATAAATCAAAGGGTCGCAGCTCTCCAGATTATGCGAAAGCTGCCTTCCTTGAAAAAGAGCTATCCCCAACTGAAAAAGCGTTTTGGTCAAAAGTCTTTTATAATGGTGGACAGGGTACTCAAGCTGGAGCCTGGGATGTCCTGACTCAGTTTGCAGACAAGGGTTGGCTCGCAAATGATAATTATCTTCGAATTGATCCTGGAGTTAGTTTAAAAGCAATCTATAACAATGGCAGAGAAGTTTCTGATAGCTATACAGAAATTTTGAAAAATGATTCCTGTAAAAATTTATTGGATTCTCGTGGGTCAGGTATAAAAAGAGAGGATTATTACGACGCTGATTCAAAACCAGAAGTATCATCCCCGATTTCTACAAGCGGTGCTAACCATCAATAGCTTAAAGTAAAATTTTGCCTCCAAGGGGTAGCTATGCCTTATTGCCTCATAATAAGTGGTCTTCAAGGCTAGGCTACATTAACCCTGCATCGATATTCTCTTCTTGAATTTCTCGTAAAATAAATAATTAGCGCAATTCCTTTAGGATGGCCTAAGCTAGACCTTGAGTAGAACAGATTCTTTTAAGAATAAATTAATAATTTAAACCTTTGATCTAATATCATTGTATTTAATTTGGATTCATACCGATAATAAGAACAAATCCAAATGAGGAATTATGAGTCTTAAAGTTGTTATTTTTGAAGATGATAAAGATTTCGCAGATTTTATGAAAGATCTAATGGAAAAAAGTCATTTTGAAGTTTTAAATTGTTATACGTTAAAAAAAGATGATTGGCACGATGCAGATATTATTCTCGGCGATTATCGAAACAAAATAGTACCTTTTGCAAATCTTCAAATTGAATGCGAATCAAAGGGCATCCCGCTAATTGCCATATCTGGTGATGACACGAATTATATCCCACAATTAATAAAACCTTTCGGGATGGAGGATTTGCAATCGACAATACTTAAAGAGTTGATGAAGAAAAATAAAATTATCACAAGGCCAAAAACTAAAAGCGGAAGCAACTTCATGAATCGAATGAAGGGTATATTCTTCGATTAAAAACATGAATGTCAAAAAGTCATCGCCTGAATTGCCCCCCCACTCCCAAATCGATCGTTAGGAAAACTCATTTATCTAGAATTTGTTCGAAGAGTGATGAAACAGAGAAAAGAGGAAATATTGCTTCAAACGTCTGTGGGGTTGGCCAATTCCAGCACCTGAACCATTATCGATTAAACTTTGCGACAGCAGGGCTTATATTTTTGACCAACAGGTACTGGACACGTCCGACTATTTCAATCAAGATCCTTACTTCAGAGAGGAGAGAAAATTAAACTGCCTGAGATCGTGAAACAAATCAAATATGGGTGAAAGGTTCGTTCATGGGAAGTCAAAGTTTCAGCTATTTGTAAAAGGACCACTTAGACCTAGATTGCCGTTTTGAACGGGCCTAGAACCACGTTAAGATAATAACATGAAAATGCTAATCTTCGTGCTGATTTTGATTATTGCAAGCTGCGGTAAAAAAGACGAAGAAGCCCCAATTTCTACCGATGACATTGATATGAGTAAAATGAGATGGAACTCATCAAAGTTTCCTATCCAGATGAAAGTATCGGATAATTTTGACGGCCCATCCCAGATATTAATAACAAGTGCTCTGGAAGAATGGGAGAACGGGGCGAGCATAAATTTTTTTAAAAATTTGCAGCAAACTCCTAATTTAAATTTCGTGAAACTATCTGACTATTATTACAAAGATAAAACAGTTAATGGCATCTACCTTAGCACGGTCCCATTAAGTGAATTAGGGTTAGGCTACCTTGCTGTAACTCAAATATTTTTTAAAAGAAGTATCGACACATCATTTGAAACTTATTATGAAATTCTTCACACGGATATTGTAGTTAACGGAAGTGACTATAATTTTTCGACAGATGAGCTTGATGACACAAGCTATTACTTAGCGACAATGATACTCCACGAAGTTGGGCATGTGCTTGGTGCAGGTCACGAAGCACAGGGTATCATGTACCCGTACATGTCAACGCATGATAAGCAGACGATTCTTGGAAGTTTTGATTTAGATTTGATAAATGAAAAATACAATCCAACAGTAAATGCGGTCAAAACACAAGTATCCCAATTGAACAGCACAGAGAGTACCGCGGGTGTTGAAAGAGTACTTTTATATTTACCAGTTTCACAATATCTAGCGCTGAAGTTCTACAGCAATAAAATGTTTAATTAGCCGAGATTCTTTTTGAGAAAATCACTTGGATAACTTTCTCATGCCTAAAGAAATCAGTGGAATTCTATCCGGACAGGACTTCAAATTTGTAACAAAAGCTTGCCCTTTCCAATGGGTTAAATCTAAGCAAACACAGTTGGCCCTCCAAAAGTTACTGAATATTCTTACTTGGTCTGGGTAAATTTGAATTAGACCTGATTTGAAGCAAGCATTTGCCTATATTTGACTATTCTGCTCATTGAAAAAGACTTCATCAAATCTCTATCAAAAACCGAGGAGATAATTACTGAGATTTATCAGCTAAGGCCTATGGCCTGGATGCATCCGTACGAAAAATTTTATCTCAAGGGATTCCTATGAAATTATTTATCATCGCATTAACTTTTCTACCGGCCATGTTAATGGCCCAAGAGAACTATAGAGAAGCAACGAAAGAAGAAAAACAACATATCCTCACTGGGCAAGATGCAGATGAGCTAAAAAAGATCGGCGCTAAATTGGCAAATCAATCCGAAAACAGTGCGCTAGAAAAAATGATTATTCACGAAACAATAGAGAAAGGTTTTTCTGATCCTGATAAAATGAAAGCTTATGTTCATCAATTAAGAAATCAAGGAATGAGTCAGGAGGAAGTAGATAAGAATCTAAAGCGGGTCAGCGAACAGTATTTCGCTGAACTACAAATAAAAAACTTGCACAAAATCCTACCAGAAGAATTAGTAAAAGATTTTGAGATAAAGTTTAATGAATTGGAGAAAAAAAGAGATGAGGGGAAATTAACTAAAGAAGAGCTGCAGTTAGAAACAGATAAGCTAGACAGAGAAATTGCAAAATCACATACAACAATCCAAGACGAGCAAAAACTAGAAACATTTCAAAAATCTTTTTCTAAAATTGCACAAGATAGCTCTTTCGTAAAAGAACCAATTGTTTTCAATCCCAAACATTTTTCTGAAATTAAGATTATGGTGCCTAACGATTTTTCACTAAAAGGGCAAAGCCAAAATGAACCTTTGTGCCTTACAAAGCCGCAAGTGACGATAAGTAAGCAAATAGATTTATTGAATACTCAGATGAAGGAACTGGCAAAACCGCCGGTCTATCAGGTTTGGTTTGCTTGGGGTTACAACAGAGGCTATCACTCAAAAACAGATGTGAAATTTACGACTAAGGACGGGACTTTTACTGTCCATGATGCTTTTGGGAAAGATAGGCAGAGTCCAGTACACATTAAATATCTGACTCCTTCAGGTCTTACTATCCCCCAATACAATATCGAATTAGGTGTTATGTTTAATGAAAAATGGGGCATGGATGTCCATATGGACCACATGAAATATGTTTTCGATAATACCCGTCCCTACGAAATAACCGGCAGCTATAATCACCAAGTCGTAACAAATTCAGGCCCAGTAGACTTCTCAGTCGCCCAGGCAAATAAAGATGCCACCTGGCTTCGATTTGAGCACACCAACGGATATAACTACGCTTCGCTTGGGGCGGTTTATAATCAAAACATTGTTAAAACCAAAAACAAAGCGTTCGCAATCGATGCCCGCTTCGGCGCAGGAGCTGGGCTTGTTATACCAAAGACTGAAGTATGGATTTACCAGGACCAACCAACAGTTCGCTACGGAATTGATAATAAGTTTCATGTCGCCGGAGGCGGTATTCATGGCGACGCCAGACTTAAGATTACTTTCTGGGATTCATTTTTTATCCAAGCAGCTACCCGGGGTACGTACATCAAAGTCAAAAATGCTTTAGTCGATGGGGCCGAGGCACGCATGGAACATCTTCAACCCATTACCTCATTTCAAATAATGGGGCAGATTGGTTATCAACATACTTTTGGTAACAAGAAAGCCAAAAAGAAATAACTTCTTCCCTAACGGCTGTACTTTATATATTTCTGAAAAAGACCAAAATAAATACGCTTTGCAGGAACGCATGAATAGGCCCGATGTCAATTCCCCCCTCTCCTTTGAAACAACGTACTGTCAGAAAGGCCATCTCTTATTTTGATCACCCCCCGAGTATCTAAAACCTATATGCACGAATTTACTTAATCACCCAATTAAACGGACTTAAAAGAATATTTGCCGATGGTGCAAAAGATATAACCGGTAAGATTTTAAACAAGTTTGAATCTTATTTCTCTGGTAAAATTTATTCATTAAATACGGCACTGGGAAAAGATGAAAAATTTAAAATCATTTGAATCAATTGCTAATCTATTACCCGACATTATTAGTATTCTAAGTAAAAATGGAGAATTACTTTTTAACTCCTCAGCTGCTCTTCGTATCCATGGATATACGGCCGAAGATTTGTCCAATCGAAATACATTAGAACTAATCCATCCAGAAGACCGAGAGAAAATGACCAAAGAACTCGAAAAATTACAAACACCGGGTGCTTTTATCATAAACCAATATAGATATTTAAATAAAGATGGAAGCTATATTTGGATGGAAGCGACTGCCTACAATCAAACTGACAACCCTTTGATTGAGGGAATAGTCGCAATTTCAAGAGATATAAGTGAACGAAAAAGATTGGAAGAAGAATTGAAGTTTCTGAATGGCAATCTTGAGAAACACATTTTAGAAAAAACTCAACAACTAATAAAAACCGAAAAGGCTGCCTTCATAGGTTCCCATACTGCAGAAATCGTACATAATTTGAATGGGCCAATAGCAATTATGGATGCAAGCTTAAGAATTTTAGAACAAAGCTATCCTGAAGATAAATGGATAAAAAAAGCCTTAAATGCCTCTGAGAAAATAATTGATACGGTTAAAAGTATTCTTCAAACTACCTCTAATAATTACAATGAGAATGTTCAAGAGGTCGATCTGAATTTAATTTTAAATTCAGAATTAAAACTATTAGAAGCAGATAGTTTCTTTAAATATAATGTTGAATTAAAAACTTCCCTTGGAAAAATTCCAAAGATCAAGGCTTCACCAAATCACTTTTCTCAATGCTTTAGTAACCTCATTAAAAATGCACTCGAGGCGCTTTATGAGACGGAGAAAAAGATATTAAGTGTTAAAAGTTATAATTTAGAAAACTCCATTATTGTTGAAATAGGAGATTCAGGAGCTGGCATTTCAGAAGAGAATCTTGATAAAATCTTTAGTTCATACTTCACAACAAAACCTATCGTCTCAAGAAATGGCGAGCCTACGGGAACTGGCCTGGGTCTTTCATCAGTTAAAAGGATGCTTGAATCGTATAAGGCAGGAGTAGAGGTAGAATCAGTCCTTGGCGTTGGCACTATTTTTAAGATCACAATTCCTGTGGCTTAAAACTGCTGATCTTCGCTCTATATGATCATTTGTGTCTGCACCAACAACTCCTATTTTTTAAATGCAGGCGCGCCATACTTAAAACCATGATTCTCTTCAAATACGACCAGAATTAGGGGTACAGATCACTACGGCCTCTTCATATACAGGAATTCTTCACGCCTTTTTGTCGGAGTCGGCTGAAATTTACGAGATGGTCTTATTTAAGAACCCCTGAGGCTAGCTTGAATTTACTGAATCTTCTTCTTAAGTGGGAGATTATTTTTTAGATTCTCTCTCCGGAAATAGTTCCTTAATTTTATTCAAAATTTCATTTCTGACTAACGGCTTGATTAAAAGACCATCAGATTGAAATTGTATGATCTGTAGTTCTTCCTCGCTCATCTGGACCCCACCTGTTAAAAATACAAACTTGGGTTGAATGATCTTTTTATTCTGGCGAATCATACGAAAGAAATCAAAACCATCCAGACTAGGCATCCTGATATCAGAAATAACAATATCAATTTGTCCTTGAGCAACAATATCATATCCAGTCTGGGCACTCTCTGCGACCACCACGTTGCTGCAAATGTTAGAGATTATGAACTGGAAGATTTCACGCAAGTCCTCTTCGTCATCAACAATTAAAACATTGCAAGGAATTTTTCCTTGAATAGCTGTACTCGAACCGCTTTCCGCATCCACTACCATTACTGCCTGGCCAAATGTAACGGGAAAAAAAACAGTAAAGGTAGAACCAACCCCTACTTTCGAATTCAGTTCGAACTTCCCTTTATGCTCTTCAATTATAGTCCTTACGATAGACAAACCAATGCCCGTCCCTTGATTTATTTCTTTCGTCGTGAAGAAAGGTTCAAAAATCTTCTCTTTTATTTCATCCGGAATACCACATCCATTATCCGTTATGACAAATTTAATATGGCCCTCTTCAAATGAAAAACTGACATCAATCTTTCTATTAGGCACTCCTACTGTTGCATCTTTTGCATTCGAAATGAGGTTAACGAGCACTTGCTGAACTCGCCCCCTGTCCCCACAGATAAAGGAATCTTTTTTATTACCAGTCAAAGTGAGTGCTACCACCTCTTTGAAGTAAAGCTCTTTAAACATATTTACGGTTTCAGAAACTAGCTCACAGGGATCAAAATCAGTATCGAATCCATCATCAGGTCTAGCAAAATTTCGTAAACCATTAACAATGTTGGCAATACGACTGACAGCTCTTCCCATTTTATTTAAGCGCTCAAATACTTCTG
>JBILYY010000038.1:0-23100 GCA_044377495.1 Bacteriovoracaceae bacterium
GTAACGAACGGACAAAATACCAGGCCTTTAAAAAGAATAAAGGTGGCGGTTATCAAGAAAGCTCCGTCGACGATAGTTTAAAAATTGTTCGGTTTAAGGCAAATTCCAACACGAAAAAACAGATTGCACTAAAATTTGCCAAATTTCGGGCGATCGAAATATGTCATGCAAAAAATTTTTCACTTACGCATTTCCTAGTTACTCTGGATAAAACTCTTTTAAAAACCGTTACTAAAACTTCTTCCACTGGATACCCCGTTTATTATTACGGGATGTCGCCTTATTATACCCGTTATAGTGGTTTTGGTTATGGGTTCGGATTCAGTTCCGCTAGCAGCACCTCATGGGGAGAAACGGTTCAGTATCCCAATGTTGAAGTTGTTTATGAGTGTGCAAATGAAGTTTATGGGCCTGAGGTAGCGTTTCGCGAGGTCCCAGCAGAGGATATGAAGCATTTAGTTAAGGACTTGAAAGGTGGCCTGCAGATTGAAAAGTTTAATAATGATTCACCGAATACAAAAGATCTTAAGATTGGTGATATTCTTATACGCGCTAACGGCATACGAATACAGCACATCTATCAAATATTATCGCTCTTTCACACAAACCTAGATCACAAACTAAAAGTGGACATCCTAAGGGATGGAAACATTAAAACTGGAATAATGTTACTTGCTAATGATGTTTCAGCGAAGATCTTAGAGACTCAGAAAAAGATTATAAAGTCAGCCTGTAAGTATCAAGAGCTAAAAAATAAGGCGCTTTGTAAGTAACTCTTAAATCGCTCTGTAAAAAGCAATATAGCGTTTCATTACATGCATAGGATAATCTTTAGGCCACACATGTTTTCCAAGAGCATTCTTTACTGATTTTGCACCCATGTTATAAGCAGCAAGATAAAGCTGGCCATGGTTATCAAATTTTTCTCTAAGCCATGCCAGGTAAGCAGTTCCAAGTTTAATGTTTGCGACAGGATCTCTAAGCGTTTTATCACCCTTCCATTTGAATTTAATTTTTTCTGCCATCCACTTTCCAGTACTCGGACGAATTTGCATCATCCCAATTTCTCCAACAGGGCCAACTGCCAATGGATTAAAACTAGATTCTCCTGAAATAACGGCCATAACAAAATAGGGATCCATACCATGAGCTTTTGCTTCCTTAAATATGGCGTCAGATATGAGCTTCGCTTGTGATTTGAATTTCTTAGGAAGTCGTTTTGCAATAGTTTCTAAAATGTTTTTTTCAAAACCTTCATGCTGCTCAAATGTAGAAACAATACTTCTCTTGTATCGCTTACCTAGTAACTCGCGAGCATGATCTACTCTTTGGATACTAGCGAGGGATCTTGAGACATCAACCTTTGCTTTTGCTATTGCAACAGAGTTAATGACAAAAGAAAGAAGGATTAAAATGTATGTTTTCATACGAGACATTAAAGCAAGGAATATGCCAATTATTGGCCGTCTAAGGTCTTGAAATTGGTGAATAAATTGATGTAAATTTGGGCAGTGATTAAGATTTTGTCAGAAGGTGAAGTGATAACAATTGGTTATGTTATTCGGCTAAGTCACTAGTTTTTTGATCCTTAGTCTGAGGGGTTTTAAGCTCGGGACCCATAAGTTCCATCGTTGCCTTGGCAAGTTCAGCAAAATGATAGGGACTTCTTTCAAGTGGCTCAATAGACTTTAAAAGGATTGCTTTTTCTTCGAGAACATCATCTTGCTCAACTTCCATTGCCCAGCTTGAATTGAGGCACAGCCCTAAAAAAACAGTCCAGATGATATTTTTCATGGTCTATTTATATTAAAAATACTTAGTTCTATCAACCTGAGAGTACGGTCCTCGTAATTTCTACCTGACCACATTCTGGTCATTTGCTGCAATTAATAGGGGTTATCAACTCAGTCCACTCTTACTCGGTAAACTCTTCTTCCTGTGCTTGCTTTAAAAGTTCTTTTTCTTTTTTCAGTGCCTGGGCTTCTTGGTTGCTCTCTTGCTTTGTTCCGCAGCTAGAGCAAATGATTGCTCCAAGCAATATGATAAAGGTGATGTTTCTCATTCGCATAATTTGTCCTTTTTTCTTCACGGAAACTAAGAAGCAATTCAGATGCCACCCTCTCGAACTTTCCCAAAAGGCAAATTACCTCACGACTGACGTGCTTGCTCTTGATAATATGTGCCTTGAAAGTTTGGCAGAGCTAAAAATGGATGTGTAAATTGTTTTTGGCAGACTATGATTACAAGTATTTCGTGCCTCATGAAATGATTGAGAAGTTTTTTGAAAGTGGTATGCTAGTGACCTATGAAAAACAAACCACTCATTTTTACTTTGATCTCCATTCTCTGTATCATCGAACCTATTATTAAAATTCTCTATTTCAAGGCGATCACTCATTTTGACTTTATGGTGATCATGACTAATCTCGTTGCCAAAAATTCTTTTAGAGACGTCTTTGATTTCTGGCTGGTCTATCCTCTTGCTGGAATTTTACTTTTCAAGCTCAGGAAGTGGACCTATTTTGCGTTTATGAGTCTTCTTGCTTATATCGTATTCAATATTATGACCTATGAGAAATATACGTGGCCTTATAATAGTGATTCACCGTTCTTGTACCATTATGTCGTTGTGGTTATGGCCGTAATGGTTTTTATGGCATTCCTCTTGCCAGGAGTCTGGGAGCCGTTCTTTGATCGACGTGTGAGATGGTGGGAGCCTAAGGTCCGTTACCCCTTTGGCATTAACTGCTCTTTAAAAAATGACTCTCTTATTTTCTCAAGTGAAATTATAAATATATCTCTTTCTGGAGCATTTTTGAAAGAGTCATCATATTTCAAAGTAGGGGATAAACTTGATTTGGAATTTAATTTTTTAGGGAAAGACATTTCTTTGCCGGTGACAGTGATACATAAGCACTCTCTCCATGGTAGACATGGATATGGCGTTCAATTTAGTTTTAAATCGTTTAAACAAAATGTTCTTGTGGCACGAATTATTAATGTGCTTAAGCAAACGACAAAGGGTGCATAACCTCATCGGTTTTATGTCCCATCATCTATTTGACCGGGTGGGCTTAAAACCTTCTTGATTACACCACACACGATAGGTAATGATTGGTGTGCAGAGCTTCTGCCCATAGATCTGACTGTGTCTGGTAACCCTGAAGCTTCATCTACTCCCTGAATTATGACGACTCTACCTTCAATATTCAAAGGTTCTTTAGCTTTCAGTTTTACATAACCTTCGTTGTTATCAGTGTCCCTTAGATCTTTCATGAATTGACTAAATGGTGCGACTTTCGAATAAATATAATTTCCGTAGATATCGCCTTTTGGAAATTCTCCGTCATGACTGGATTGAGATGATATATCACCATCTAGTGGGAAGAATACCTGACCGTAAACTGCGTCACCTTCTTTATCATCCAGTATCCCATCTTGATTGAGATCATCATCCAAAGTTGGGCAGCGATTTCCAACTCGCACGGCCTGAGCGTGAACAAGATCAGGCCCTGCGTTATTGATTCTTACATCACCAACAAGTTCATCAGAAAACTTTTCAACCGAAAATGTAAAGGCCCCACTAATCTTACTTGTAATTTGTGGATTGAGAGTTTCAAAAACGGCGAGATATTGTCCTTCAATTAATGAATCAATATCTAGCTTCGTCTGTGTTTTATTTACTCTCTGGCCTGGTTGACCTTTGCTGCCTCCATTACAGGATGCAAGGAGTAACAGTGAGGCGAGTAAGATTGTTTTTAATTTCATTTTTGTCCTCACAAGACTTCATCAAAGGCTTCTAAATAGGCCTGTTTGATTTCGGTTTCATACCAATTGGCCCTGACTGTTTCCCAAGTCTCTTTACTCTCGATATCGACAGGCTGGTAGTAGAACATGCTGGTTCTCATGGTGTAACAGCTTCCAGACTCTGGAAAATTAGCGTAATCTGAATAAACTTTTACGAGGGGACAGTTCGCATCATCTCTCATGAAAATATCAGTCCATTTTTTTGGATCAAGGGGCCCACGGCCATATTTAACGTCCATGATTTTTTCTCTTTCAATCCCATCTTCAATTACGCGTACTGACGGTGAAACGTGGAACCACCAGTCAAATTTAAATTTTCTAATGTATCGGCGAGTAAAGAAAATCCAGGTTTTGTTCGAGTTTATAGAACTTTTTATAAACCACTCATAACTCCAGATATGGGCCCGATTAAAGCATTGGGAATCTTTGTTTACATATCTAGATTCCTTAAAATAGGTATTCACTAAATCCATGTTTTCGACGATCGTTGGAGTATAAGTTTCATTACTTCTTTTGTTTGGCACAAACTCCTTTTGAGCTTTATGAGAAATAAAAGGCAAGATGTTGTATCTTTCTATTTTGTGATGATTGCTCAGAGTCAAATGCAGAGATTGATGACGTTCTTTAGCTTTTTTTAGATCATACTTAATCGCCCTTTCATCCTTGTTAATTCGCACCACGTGACCTGAAGTTAAAAAGATTAATGTTTCATTTGGTTCAGAATCGTCAATGTCATGGATTTCAGTTTTAATTTGAAAAGAAGCTTGGGCATTAAAACAAAATAACAAATATAGTGTAAGAAACAGTGACATGAAACCTCCGTTGTCCTCTACACATCAAACTCAGATATAATGGCTAAAATTGAATATTCTTGTCATCTAAAGCTTAGATAAAGAAAAGCAAAGCACACGACAAAATCTGCCGCGGCACTGTTTATGCAACACTGAATGTGGTCACATTATCAAAGTGTGAAGCACTAACATGGAGGGTCTTATGGCCAAGGAAAAACTAAAGCAGCTTAGTGAGAGAAGTAAAAAAGCCCTTATTGATATGAAGCAGGGGGCCCAGGAAACAATTAACAAGATTAGGGGAAATGTCCGTAAGGGTGAAGAGAAAAAAGAGCACTGACCCGTTTAAGTTACGCGATGATGAAGGCGTTCATGGCCTTATCAAACGTTCGGCCATGATATGTCTTACTCATTGTTGTAAGAATCTCTTGTCTTCTTTTGTAATTTAAATTTTCTTCAATTAGATGCTAAGTGGATTTTGACTAACGATAAAGATACTAGAGAGTTGAAATGAGAAAGCTAAACCTTTTCCTACCGGTCATTTGTGATCTATTATGATGTACTTTTTAAAAACTCGCTCCCAAGATGTTTTTGTTATCTGCTTTTTAAATTTAACTTCTTTCATCTCTTTTTGTTGCAATCATCGTAAGATTTTAATGAGATTGTTTTTCTGCACAATGAGAACAATGTGAATATTCACACCAAAAAAAGAAGGCAGATTTAATCAATTGAGTGATTTTATTAAGTTGATCAGGATCGTTATGTTCATTATTCATATTATTTAATTCCAACTTAAATTAAAACAATTTGATCTAAAAATAAATAAATGACTAATTTTACAAGTAACATTTTGCCCCGAAACAAACAGCTTCCTTTGGCGAGCTGATTGCATCTGCTATTTGTGGCACTGATCATTTCCAGGGAGTTGTTATGTATTGGGATAATAAAGAACGCAAACTTATAAAACGTAAAATCAATCAGAACGGTTTTCGTCAGACACACGGGGGGAGGGATCAGTTTCCAAGTGGGGAATGGGGGACTAGTGGTGAATTTGCACCTAGACGTGATTACCATGAATCAGATTCGTATGACAGATTCCTTGAGGGAATTGATGTTGAGCGTAGCTCTCGAGATGATGATCTTTATGATCCAGAATATAATCGATCGCGTTTTGCTGAACCTTATACGGCCGGACAATTCGCGCGCAGTCAATATGGTATGGGGGGGCAATACCAGAGTGATCTTTTTAACATCTCTGGCAGAGGCAGCTGGCCAAGAGAAGGAGGAAATATTGGCAAAGGTCCAAAGGGATATAAGCGATCTGATGAAAGAATTCACGAAGAAGTCTGTGAAGCTCTTTATCGAAACCTGATTGTGGATGCATCTAACATAGAAGTTAAAGTTGATGATGGTGTTGTTACACTCACGGGCACCGTTGCAAGTCGCTATGCCAAACGAGAAGTTGAAAATTGCATCGAAAATCTTTCTGGTATTGTGGATATTCATAATGAGCTTCATCTGAAAGATATTGATGCTGAAAATAAACTACAGGAGCACTAATGTATGAATCGAAATAACTTGTTCAGAGTCAGCTATAAAGATGATGATCATTCACGATTTTCCGGTCCTGAATACTTAGACAGAGTATCGCTTAGTAGAGGCGTCCATAATTTAAAAGAATCTGGAGCTGGCCACGGAAAAGGTCCAAAAGGTTATCAGCGCCCGGACGGTAGAATATATGAAGATATTTGCGAGGCCCTCTTAAATGATCCGATTATTGATGCAACTGACATCGAAATAGAAGTTCATGATGGAATCGTTACCCTCAGAGGGACAATTGATGGACGTGCGATGAAAAAAGAGGTGGAAACATGCACTGAACACATTCCCGGTGTTAAAGATGTATTTAATATGATCAATCTTCACGAATTCAGTGATGCGGGCGGGAAAGGATTGGTCAAAAATCAGGCACGGATTCAGCCCTGATTGTCAAAAATCTATACATAAAATAAACTCTCATCCCTTTGATTCTTTTGGTCGATAGGACTTTATCTATTTGGGGAGACTAATGAAGCCTTATCATTTTTATGTCGCATTCAATCCACTATTTAATGAAGAGAGTACTTGGAAAACTCAGGCACATGAGTTTTATCAAACTCTGAAATTAAAAAAAGAAAAAAATAAAGATGCACACATGTACTGGGGGAAAATTCAAATTTCTGAACATTCTGAATCTTTGAAAATGACAAGTTTTGAGCAAGTTGTTTCAGAAAATAACGAAGTTCAAATGGATAGCCATCTTTTCATTACTGACTATCAACATATGTGGGTAGGTAAAGTTGCAGAAGTACTTAAAGATATACCAGACCATGAGAACACATTAGACTTCTATAAAAATAAGAAAGTTGAAGTTTGGTTTAAAGTGGTTGATTTTGATTTGATTTCAAATAATGCAGCTGAAACATTGGCGATTCTCACCCAGCTTCATGTCGAAAATGAGTATTATCATTACAAGATCAAAGAGATGACTCCGTTCACTAGTGGTATTCGATTCCCCATGATTATTCAGGACAAGACTCAAGAAAGATATTTTAAATCGATCCCTAATGTTTATGGACTTCGTATCTTTAACGAAAACCCTTTATTTATAACGAAGGGTGAGGCAATGAAATTGAATAGTCTTATTCATTCATTTGTTATTCCCGAAGATACTTTTCGTCGTATCCCTGAATATGTCAGGTCGCAGATTATTCATGCTGAAATTCTTCTTCTCGAAGCTCAGGCCGGAGGAAAAAAAGATCGGTATAAATTAGAACAGGCAATGTTGACTTATTTGAAATGTCTTGAAAGTTTGTTAAATGAAACATTCGTTGCCTACCTTAAAAAAGTGGAAGGTCATCGCATTTGGGTTACCAAAGATAGCTCGTCTCCTAAGTTTATAAGGTCTGTTTTAGATAAGGATAAAAGTTCGTTAATCAGGCTCAAAGATTCTACAGAGATTTTTAATCTTTCTCAAATTAAAATGTTACTTGATACTCCTTCATTCTTTCCTCATACCTCGCTTGATTTCGTTTTTAGAGAGAAAAAGAGCTTTTGGGAATATTGTCGACTTGAGCTCAGGCCTACTTTAAAAAATGAATCTTTGATTGAATTGAGGAATCTTCTTTCAACACATGCAAATGTTAAGGCACATGATCGCGAGCTACTTTTGGTTAGAAATATACTTCTTGGAGTTGGTGGCAAAGGCGTATTTAACAATATAATTGAATCTTGGTACGAAATATCAACGTCCAAAAATAAAGCTGCTTAGTTCCTTATAGCATGTGGCCAATTATTTTCTGAATGTAGTCTATTGAAAAAGCAAAACCTTTCGTCTTTGACTTTATTCTATCATTGAGCTCATCGTTGGGGTCTCTTATTTGATTGTTTGAAGATGCAAAAATGAGCCCAATTACATTTTGATTCTCATCCAAAACTGGTGACCCCGAATTTCCGGAAATAACAGGACAATCACCTAACTGGGCGACCCCGTACCTCGAAATCAACTTATCTACTACGCATTCTAGTTTCGTGATTCGAGCATTAAATCCGCCCATTTGATCAACTACAAGTGGGAACACCTTTGATCCTGGTTTAATGCCTCCCTTAAGTAACTTCATTGGGGTCAGAGGAATTTTCCAATCTAATTTTACAAGTGCAAAATCATTGTCTCCATCACGATAAAAATGTCTCCCATTTTGACGATTATCACGCCATAAGATCTCTGAGCATTGGGCAGTATACGATTGGCCATGGGCCGGGAATACAAAAAACAAACCAGAACAGATCTTTTCCAGACTAAATTTCTGGCCATAAACGCAATGTGTATTTGTCATAACTACATCTGGTGCAATAAGAAAAGCAGAACATGTTGAACTGTTATTTGCGTCCTCAAAATTAATGGCGAACATACGAGCAATTCCTTCAGGGCAAAAATCCGCGTCGCTACAAGTGATATTTTGATTCGCTAGTATAAGAGACATCTGTTCTGCAGTGATTCGAATTTTTTGTCGGGCAATGCTTTTAGACTCAGGTTTTCCACACGCGCTAAATAGAACAGTTAGACTGATAAGGAGAAGGATCTTGAGTTTCATAGGGGAGGTTATATATCAGATAGAGGTATATACATGATTTTATGTAAAAAGTTTACGGCAGTAGGAATTAAAAAAGGCCACTTTAAAGTGGCCTGATTCAATGGTTTATAATGAGAAAGTAATTAGCCTAGCCTGGACTGAAATCCTGAAGCTCAAGCATAATCATATGACACCAAGTAAGATATGTGGTTCCTGATTTCATTATACGTACCTCCTAATCAAAAAACCGTCCCGCGAATAAATTCATTATGAGGTCGAATTGAAAATCTACAAAGCCTCATCAACTTTCATGAACTTATAGAAGAGGTGATAAAATGAAATCTATTGGAAAAAGGGGTTTTTGCCCTCAATGTGTGGCAAAGGGGCCTAAAGACCGTTAATTATCAGATCGGCAGTTGCCTTATTACATGCCATTGGGATGTTATAAACAGCTGCTATTCTTAATAGTGCCTTTACGTCTACGTCATGCGGGTGTGGAGCAAGAGGATCCCAGAAAAATACTACGGCATCAATGCGGCCTTCTGCAATGCCTGCACCGATTTGTTGATCTCCACCTAGGGGACCACTTTTATACTTAGTAATAGGTAGGCCTGTTACATCCTCAATGCGCTTGCCGGTTGTCCCTGTGGCGTAAAGTTGGAAAGTACTAAGCTTCACGTAATGAGTCTTAGACCATTCAATCATGTCATCTTTAAGATTATCGTGAGCAATAAGGGCGATGTTTTTTTTCAATTTCATGAGAATATCAGATCCCCATGAATGATGAGAAAAATTGGACGTGAAATATCAGTACAACAATTACAAGAGCTATAATTCTTAAAAACCAATCTTGATTTGAGAACTTTTCAATAACTTTTTCCATTTGGCATTCATATAAAAAATAGAATCGGATATCAAGGGCCCAGTTCACTAATAGGATTAGATTTACTACTTGGTACCAAAGATCAATGGATTAGAAGATTTCAGTTCTTACATTGAAAATTTTAAGTATAACTTTTATATGGAGTCTTAATACTCCTCGTGTGATTGGCAGTCTTTGATATGGTTTCTGGATGAAAAAATATTTTATCCTTATTCTAGCTTTAGTCATTTCCTTTAATTGTATGGCGGACTGTAGGCCTCAAATAGAGGAAGAATTAGTTACAAAGATAACCTCACAGAAAAAACTTGTAAAGGCCGGTAAAATAACAACGGGTGCTGCCTTCGTTACGGTCGGTGGCTTTTATGGTGTTATGGGCGTCTATCTTGTTGGCTCGGTTGTATCTGGCGTGATTATTGGTGCAACCTTTGGAGCTGCGATTGCATTACCGGTAGGAACAACTTTCATCATTATTAATAAGGCAAAAAAAGCTCGAATCAAAAATTTAGGTCGAACGCTTTCAATTATTGGCGGAAATGAGGAACTTACTCATCTATATGAGAAGCTTTTGGTAAACCACCCAGACCTTAAGGAAGCCGATCTTGTTAGTGAAGTCGAAGAATTGAACAATTCAAATGCATTATGTGACGGAACAGTTTCAACCAAGAGAAGGTTAATTGCTTTGCCGAAAGAAATTTACCGTTTCTTAGATGCTAAGCTATCAGTAATAAACTCAAGAATTTCATTTGTTGAGCCTTCAAATATAATCTGACTAGCTTGACGTTTAATATCTCTTTCATAGAAAGGATCATAGTAATAACGAAGTAGGGCGCTGATCCAACCCGCATGTGAATCGATGGTTTTTGGTTTTTCAAAGGCAAGTTTTAATTCTTCTGTCACTTCCTTGAATCTCACTCCACCAAGACGTCTCGCTATTCGCTCTAGCGCATTATTCATAGTCAAGAAATCTGAAGCCACAACGTATTCCTCAAAAATATTTTTAATCCGAGTCTCTTCATTACTTTTTAAAATGATGAGGGGGGAACTGCGCATATGCAAAAAAAATCTTTTTGGAATTGTGAGCTTTCCTATGACTGCACTTTCATCTTCAACAATAGTAAAATCTTGGGCCTTCATCATCTCTAAGGATAGTTCGTTCTCAAAACGGATCTGACTTGGTTGAACACCATTGTCTCCAAAAGCAGAACCACGATGTGAAGCGAGCTTTTCCAGATCAATTGCATTTTTAATTTGATGAAGAACTTGTGTTTTGCCTGAACCAGTACAGCCACCGAGACGAAACAGCGGAAGCAACGGAGCTTCTTCGATTTGCGACAGAAAAAAACGTCGCATTCTCTTATAGCCACCTTCGATCGGTTGCCTCTCAATTCCTGCTTCTCTCATCCATTGACAACTTATTTGTGAGCGGAGTCCTCCGCGAAAACAAAAGACCTGAGTTTCAGGATTGGCGTTGATGTAATTTGTCCAGGCCTCAATTCTTGATTGTTTTATGGCCCCGCTTACAAGTTCGTGGCCAAGTTTCATGGCAGCTGCTTGGCCATTCTCTTTATAACAGGTACCAACCAAAGTTCTTTCTTCATCATTCATGATTGGGAGGTTTGTTGAATGAGGAAGGGAGCCTTCTTTGAATTCAACGGGAGACCTGACATCAATAAGTGGTGTCGAAGCAAGGAATAATTTTTTTAAAGCTGGGTCATTCCACATAGACGTAGAACTCACTTCGTTTCTCTACCGAACCTATGATGCTGGTTTTAGGGAATGCCAATTTAAGCTTGTTAAGAAATCCTTGTGCCGATTCAGCAGAGACACTCAACAGAAGACCACCACTGGTTTGTGGATCAAAATAAATTTGTTTTTCAATTTCATCAATATTTTTAAACTGAAGAACATTCTGTGTGTATTCGGCATTACTACGATGCGCCTTAGTCAGATTTGAAGCCTTGAGAGATGCCAGAGTCAGATCAAACAGAGGCAAACTCTGATGTTTAAATTTAAGGGATACGTTTGATGCCTTAGCAACTTGATAGCTATGCCCAGCAAGTCCAAAACCTGTCACATCTGTTGCCCCATGAATTTGCTTTAGGTCCTCATCCGACAAATAATCAATTATGTTATTTAAACGCTTCATGGATGAAAGTGCTTCTTCAGCGTCGGCCTCAGAATAGGTTTCTTTTTTTATGCCTGCACAGATCGTACCCGTACCGAGTGGCTTGGTCAGAATTAAAATGTCGCCAACTTTGGCCCCTTCGTTTGACCAAACGTGCTGAGTAGAAACGAGACCAGTAACTGAGAGACCAAATTTAAGTGTGTCATCATCAATAGAATGGCCTCCCACTAAAGATGCTTTCGCTTCGGCCATAACATCACAGGCACCTTGCAAAACTTCCTGGATCACATGATATTCCATGGATGCCATTGGAGCTGCCAAAATTGCCATGCAGGTCTTAGGTCTTCCTCCCATGGCATAAACATCGCTTAAGGCATTGGCTGCGGCTATGGCGCCAAATGTATAAGGTGAATCAACTATGGGGGTGAAGAAGTCCAGCGTCTGAACCAAAGAGGTGGTTTCATCAATTTTAAAGATCGCGGCATCATCAAAATGATCGCCATCAATCAGTACGCCTGGAATTTTTGGCGGAAATTTAACACCAGAAAGGATTTCTTTTAAAACCATCGCCGGAACTTTGGCAGCACAGCCGCCTTTTTTCACTGTTTGAGTAAGTTTTATCATTTACCATTTATACTCGAAGGTTTAGGTTCCTGTATGGCCAAAAAATTACCTTCTGGACTCAAATTGATGGGGATTTCCCCGAATATACTGCTTAAAAATGTGGAGAACACTGCTCCATTCATATTCCAAGGTGAAATTGATACTTCTGGGCCTAATCGTGCCTATCTGGCCAAGCTGGTATTCTATAAAAAGAACCTCAAGGCTTTGGCCCATATTGATCTGACTGAATACTTCAATTTATGTCTTGCAGCTCACTGGGCCACTGCTGGAACCTTTGTTCCGACTGACGTGGATAACCAAATTCGCGAAGGCCTATGGAGGCACGAAACGGTCGGTGCTCACATCCAAAAGATGGCGAAACTGACGATTGAATCCTGGCAATGGAATTATGAGCAAGTCACGAACCGAAAATCTTATAACTCCGCTCGAGGCCAAGTCATGAGTACCCACGAGGGGACTTGGTTGTCCGTTGCGATTGGCGCCTACAATGCTCTGGTTAAAAATAAATTACCAAAGCTTGCCCAGGATATAGCGGATGTGATCTTGGCAGAAATTGATAAGGAAGAAAAACTTCTACTGGAACTTAGAGAAAAAAGAGATCACATTAATTTTTTGCGTTCAACTGCCCTTATGGCCCATAACTTTGGTGACCTGGATCGGGTAATGGATCAGTGGCAAATGAGTCCTGATGATGCATTTTATAAGCGAATTTATAAGTTAGGTCATAATTTGAATGCAAGTTATTCTCCCATTCTGGTTTATGCAGGTCAGGTGAATAAAGCTTTTCTGGCCAATGAGAATCACCGTCACATGTCGATGCGCCAACCCAGAGGCATCAGGAAATCACATAAATTTCTTATTCCTGTTGGACCGTTTATGGATGATTGGGGAAAAATTCTGGGGGAGAGTACTCTTCTTTCTCCCATAGAGAAAATCGAAATTATTGCGGCTTTCCATGATGGCCACACTCGCCAAGACCTGGCTTTAGGATATGTTCGGGCCTTTAAGGGCCTTATTAATGCACTTCCGCAAGGGCTTGAAAGCTTAGAGAGGGATTTGCCGTTTGATTTCTATCAGACTCTGAAAAAATCTAAGTTTGCGACGTTGGCCGAGCAGTCAAGAGACGAATTTGAAGACATGTTTAAGAATAAACTCGAAGATTTTGTTTGTCCGATTACTCAAATCAAATTTTAATTAGTTTCTTATTTTAATCCCCCTTTGCCTCGCCTCATAATTACAAATACTTATTAGCAAGTTAGATCAAGGTTCGGGGTGTAAGGGTTTGTTCTTAATGTAGTGTCTAGTGATTTTGATTAAATTGAGCTACAAAAAGTATATGAAAAAATACCTTTTGCTACTCCTCGTTCTTATTTCTTTTCGGGCCTTCACCATAACTGAGGACTACCGATGTGGCGTTCGACAGTACACAGTGGATATAACACTTACTCAGGACACTTCAACAAGCATGTGGCTCAGCGAATATCATCATGTACTTGCGATGGGGTATGCGGGATCCATTGAAAGGAAGGAAGGGAAAACAATTTATCACTTTTATCCTCAGCTAGGACCAATTGATTATACTTTTAAAACTCAAGATACGATTGATTTACCAAAAAAGATTTCTGGGTGGATTCATGTTAATGCGCCTTTTTTTGTTTTGTGGGATAAAATAGAATGCACGAGAACTTACTAAATCGAATGAATTTTAAACCATTTTTAATCAAGAATTATCTCCCTTCAAACATGCTTGTCATGTTTCAGAAGCACGTTGAAGAGTTAAAGAAGAGCGGATCAACTTTAACATCGGACAATCTTTTTAATCGATTTACTGCTAACGATGACCCAAAGTTCACATTGTTCCAGAATAAGTTCGTTGCGCCTACATTAGTTGACCTACTTGACTGGCCTCTCAAACCATCTTATAACTTTTTGTCCTGTTACCTGCCGGGTCAAGGTGAGTGTCCCGTGCATGTAGACCGTTCTCAATGTTTTGTGACTATTGATGTTTGCCTGAACCAATCTAGACCATGGCCTTTGTATGTCAATTCTTCCAGAAATTTTAGCAATAATGGAGGTAATTCTTTTTTTAAGAATGACATTGAAGAGCGAGAGAGAATTAAGCAAGCTTCCGAAGAATTTATAATGGAACCGGGAGATGCTCTTTGTTATTCAGGAACAAACCACGCTCATTGGCGTAAACGAATTGATGAAGATAATTTTTGTGACCTCATATTCTTTCATTTTGTACACGTAAGCTTTGTTAAAGACTTGTATTAAAATGCTCGCTATTTTCTTCTATGGCCTGAATCCTGCTCATTAATTGTCAGTTCCCTAATATTATGAAACTCTATTTTTCATGCAACTTTATAATCGTTTAGTTTCAGATGATCATGTACATGTAATAGATGATTTTTATCAGGATCTCACATGGCTTGATTCACATTTAAAAAATGCGACATTTAAATCAATCACAGACGCAAACTATGCTGGATTACAATCCGTTGCACCAATTATGGTTGAGGAGACCCAAAAGCGTTTTGAGCTTATACTTGGCGAAAAACTTTCTTTTCTTGCCAGTGATGGAGTTATCAGGGTTCAGCGGCAAATGGATGAAAATCAGCAAAAAACTTTTATCCATTTTGATTTGAATCGCATCAATGCATTAATCTATTTATCTGACCCTCCAATAAAAGATAATCCAGAGATTTACGGGACTCATTTTTACCAACATTTAGGACTTAAAAAGAAACGATTTATTTCCCTGAATTCCAGCAAGGATGACTTTCAAAGAAAGATCGTTTACGAAGATACTCGCCAATTTAACGCATGGAGCAGGTGGTTAACTGTTCCCTTTAAAAGAAATCGAGCGTTGATATTTGATGGAAATCTTTACCACTCCACGAGCTTACATTTCTTTGGAGATGGACCTGAGAATGGCCGGCTTACTCAGAATTTTTTTCCAAAAAAAATTGAAGATAAGAAGGTCTGAATTTATGGTCGGCATTGACATCTGAGAGCGAAAATCACAAAATCACTGAATAAATATGAGGAGCGCATTTATGACTAAAGCAGCCGAAACATTCATTACATGTGATCCTGAATTTATCTCCAAACGTCGCTCTAACGGGGATATTCTTTTGGTTCGACTCGATGATAGTGAAGTTTATTTTACCATCGATGGAATTTCAACGGATATTTGGGAAAGCTTACTGGCGGGAAAGTCCATCGAAAAATCAGAAGCAGAATTAATAAAAAAACATCCTAAAGAGGGAAAAGAAATCCAAAGTTTAATGAAGAAATTCATTAAAGATTTAGTGAAAAATAAAATCATAAACATTAAAAAAAAATAGCAGTAATTGGAAACACCAACATTGACGGTCTGTCTTTATTCTTTTGATGAGTCTGAATGGATGAGTTGTAAAAGGATTGTGACGAATCTAGTCGGTTCTTACAAAAAGTCTTTTGGAACTAGAAATATAAAGTTTCTTAATTTTTCAAGAAAACATACTGAAATAGAATTGCTTCAACTTGCCGATGAAATACTTCGTCTCGCACCAGGAAAGATTATATTCCTAGATCATCAGCCTCACCCCGTTAATTTGCTAACTCTACTTTTGCCAAGTTTAGAATCAGGGACTCATCTAATCTTTCATGCTTATGGAGATTTTCTATTACCTTACCCGCAGCATTGGGTGTCACTTGGTAAGTCTCTTCAAAATTTTAAGCTAACTTTTTTAAATGCCTCTGATAGGCAAAGAAATTATTTTGAGCAGTTTATAAAGCAACCAAGCATTAGTTTTATCTGCCCATTCCCTGTAAACTCTTTGGACTTTTTTTATAGTAAGACTGAAAGAGAAGCCTATAGACGTAAGTTATCATTAAAGGAAAATGACTTCGTGTGGCTCTACGCTGGTCGGCTTTCCCTTCAAAAGAATATTATTAAGCTGGTAGAAGACTTTGCCAAATTTAAGACACTGACTGGGTCCAGTGATAAACTATTTCTAGTGGGGCAATTTGATAACGTGGGAGTTCCATATCTTGAGATTTCTCAGAAGGAACATGAATATTTCTACCACTATAATCAAGCGCTTTTGGCCTTGGATGAAACAATCCGAAAAGATATTTGTCACCTTGGTGTGTATTATGGGAATGAATTGAATGGTATTTACAACAGTGCTGATGCATTTATAAGTCTGGGTACTTATAATGATGAAGACTTTGGCATGGCAGCCGCTGAAGCCCTTAGTACAGGTCTCCCTTGTCTTTTAACGGATTGGGCCGGTTATTCATCATTTCCTAAGTATGCACCAGTAAATCAAGTTCAGTTGCTTCAAGTTAAGTTTGTGGGTGGGCTCTTCACTTATAGAAATGAAGATTTATATGGATTAATGTTAAATATAAAAAAAACAAATGTATCTAGAGAGAAAGTAAGCCGTGCAGTCAATTCTAAGTTAAGTATTGGCGCCGTTGCAGACATACTTGCTGAGATTCTTGCGGCAAAGGTTCCCAAGTTTGGGGGATTTAGCAAGGACTTGAACAAACTCGCTCAGCGTTGGAACACTGGACATACATTTTGTACGCCCAAGAAGAGCTATAACGGCTATTACAAGAAGATATATGAAACCTACTTTTGCTAATATTGAAAGTTTCTATAATTCGCCTGTTAAAACAGTGAATATAAATAAATACTTCAGCAAAATATCGCAGACCTCTAATTCTTTGCCTTTATTCCATACCAAAGATTATTTTAGTCCATTCAATATGGTCTTTATCCACCGATTGAGTCGAAGTGAAGTTTTTAAAAAGAAACAGGTATTTCTAGTAAGAGATGGACTATTCGACCTGGTTGCTTTTTTCGTACAGCATCCTAAGCCACCTATTGGTTTTCAGAGTCTTATTTTGTTCCCAGACTCCTTTTCACCTTTCATACCAGATCCATGGAAGGAGGTTAGTCTGGCCTATAAGTACAGGGCAAAAGACTCTTTTTCTCCAAGTAAGGATAGGGCAATCATAGGTGTTGGACACGTATGTCTTGATTCACTAAATATGACTCAGGTAAATATCTTTCTTAAACTACAAAAAAAGAAGGATTTGAAAAGTTTCCTTTTGATTGATGAGACTCTCCCTGATTACACTAAACAATTATTTGGGTTCCATTCGGCCAATATGATGCTTAAACAGTCTTTTTTTAAGAATCTACCCATTGATATGAACTTCTTAGAGACTCGGCATCTTATTGGTTTGGGCTCAGACTCAACTTGGAGTTTCGTTAATATTGATAATCATTATTTGATTTATGATCGCTGGATTGATCACTATCTGAGAAGTTTGGGTATGAGAAGTTATCAGGGAAACGAATTGGATTCTTCTTCGTCACTAAACCTTGCTGTTAATTCATTTGAGGATATTTCCATTTTAAACTGGAAACAAAGCAAGAAATATTTTGAGGCAATATATATAGATTACAAAATATTAAACATTAATTCGGATGGGTTTTACCGAGTATTTAGGGAGAGTCTGAAAAACCTCATGCCTTAAGATATTGTTCCATTTTTTTTGCGATAGAAGCTGCAAGAATAAGGAAATCAAATTTAAATATTTTTCCGCCCGTAGAGATTTCCGTCCATACTTTCTTTCTATCAACACAAACAGTAAGTGTAAAATCGCCCTTACTGCTCACTGTTAATCTTAAAATTTCATTGTTTTCAATCCTTGATATTACCTTCGAAGGTAATTTCTTTTTGGATGCAAAATATAGATATTGGTAAACCCCTTCCAAAGTTCCATTTTTGAACTGAAGAATTTCTGATTTAAGCTTGATTAATTCTTCTAATTCAAGGTCTTGTTTTGTTGCAAACCGTATAAGGTTTTTCTTGAGAATCTTCCTGTTTAATACAATTTCATCATGAAACTTTTCATGTGCTTTCTCAGATGTCAAAAAAAGTTGTAAAGAGACTCTAGTCCCTTTGCCTTTAACCTCCGTGACTTCATGAATTGTTTCTGATGAAAAAATAATTGCCCTATTAGACTTGTAGCTTGCACTTATATCACCGTGTTCGTTGAATTTTACCTTTCCCCCCGAAAAATTTTTTTTTGTTGGAAAAAAAAGAAAAGTTATTCCGAGCTCTGTTTTGTCTTTGTGTTTGCCATAATAGTCACCCGGACCGTAGAAGGACAGTTGGGGCACTCCTAAATCGAACTGACTTGGAAGTTTCAAGTTTTGAGCTTTGAATGAAATCTTGATTTTTTTCTTTATTTCATTCAGTACTAGGGAGATTTCATCTGCGTTGAGATAGTGAACTTTGTTTTTTTTTCGAGGTAAATGGAGAACGGGACGATCTAAATCAGTCCTCACGTATCCTGGTTGTACTGTTTTTCGTGCAACCTTAATACATTTTTCAATTTGTAACAGGGACTCAAAACTTAGAAAGTCATCAATTATTATGGGTGGGAAAAGCTTCATATCTTCACCATTAAGGGCCGAGTTAAGTACTTAAACTGATCGTTTTCATTTTCAATCTCAAAAATGATAAGATTTATACCTTTGGGTAATTCATAAGCGTTGCATGAACTTTCCGTGTATCTACCTGTCTCATCTATATAGGCATACTTGATGATAAGTTTCTTAATTTGTTTAAGTTTAGTGGTCTTAGTGATAACAGCGAAGGCATCTTTCATACTTTGTTTGGAAGATATTATTTCTCCTACATTATTCATGACAAAGGGAATACAAAAAGTGGCTCTGTTAATTTCATGGTTAAGACTTGATGCGTTCTTTATAGGGTCTTTTTTTAATAGCTCTTGTGAGAATATGGCTGCTTCCTGAAACATATCCAGTCTGTTTTTAGAATTGAATGCTGTTAATAGCGGGTCGAAAAATGGTTTTCTTTTAATATTGAAGCAAACTCGGATAAATATCTGATGTTTTTCTTTTGAGATAAAGAAAACATGAAATGGTCTTTCAGTATCAAGCCATCTTTTCAAAACCATTAGATTTTTTTTCCAGTTGAAATTGAAACTTTTCAGGCCGCGATGTGATATTTCACATGGGATCTGTGAAAAATCCTTTAAAAAGGTAACAACTTCTTTAGGTAGATTGATGCCAAATAGCTTCTCATTTAATTGGTTTTGCTGGTCCCAGTATTCACTTTTTAATTTTTTTAATTTACATTTAAAAAGGTCTTCATAAACTTCTTGCAGTTTTTCAAGAATGTAGTCTGGTCCATGGACTGATGAATTGCAAAGGCGAGTGTCTTTTTCGCCGCCAAACATACTCTCTAAATAGTCCCAATTGGATAGATTTTTAGTATTTATCGATTTTGCCCTTTTTCCCTCAATACAAAGATCTAAGCAGAAGGAATATGTATTAAGATTTCTTCCATTGTAGAGGCTTTCACAATCAATCACCGCGCCATTCAGTAGAATATTTTCTGATATCATTGAATAATTATAAATGTTCATCATTGACGACATTGAAAGCTGAAACGCGATCTTTTTAAGCATGCATTCAGGGTCAATTGTTTGGTGTATCTCTTCAAGATGTAATCGAATGGAGTCTTTCTCTTGTGTAGATAAAAACTGAGAATACTGGGCAATTCGGAGTGATGAATTTAATCTCAAAAATTGCGCCGTTCCAGTTCTTAAGCGATCAATTTTAAACGTAGGGCATGCCCCAGATGGGAGTTGAAGGTTGAGCAGATTTGATATCAGGTAACTATAAATCCCCTCAAGCTCTTGGCCACCGCCCCAAGAGTGAATGTAGTCCACTCTAGAAACCAACATATTTCTTCCAGATCCCTTGACCTGCACTGAACCAAGTAAAAAGTGCCTTGAGGAACCCAGATGGGCAGAATCATAATGAAGAAATCTTTCTGAGAAAAGTGACGTGTTATTATTAAGGAAATCGTCATATTCTTTTTGAGATAGAATAGTTTTTTTCGGCAAGTCACTTAAAAAAGAAAAATTTAAATCCGGAATAGAATTTAATGATTTGTTTTTTTTATGGCGGATAGTTGTCAAGTGTTCAAAGATTTGTACAAAGTTTTGTTTATTGCCTTTAAAGGAGGCAGCGTGATTCCAATAGGCCAAAGCCTTTTCGTATTCTTCTGAATACTGAGGATTGAAGACAATGGTTTTTGAAGGTACTTTTTTGATCCAGGTACAGACATAACGGAGTCTATCAAGCCAAATCATAAACTGCTCATCTCCAGCTTCGTTATGTGAATAAGATGTTTCTTTCTAAGCTCTTTAAGATCGATGCCTATTGATTTCTTGAAGTGTTTTTCAATTTCTTTTTCAAGAAAGACTTTTATATTTGGCTGAACACGGATTGTTTTGAGACCTTGCAAATATTCATACATTAACCGAGATGGTTTTAAGCCTTGAATTAATTCTATCGCTATTTTTGATGAATAGCCTTTTTGAATCTGGCAGTATTGTGAAAATGCCTTAATCCGTAAATACTCGGGCCTAACAAAAGTGGTGTCATTTAACCTGAATCCGGGATAAAAATAGGAAAAATACTTATCATGGGTGTCTGGAGTACGTATGCAGAGGCTTACTGATGGGTTATCGAGATGAAAAACTTGGTGAATAAATTTTTCGCCTTCTTCTATTGAGTAGGTACTGTTAACAGAAAGAACCTCGCGTTTCTTAAGTTTTAAATTTCCTTCCGCCCAATTTGCCCCTTGGCGGTCCTTTTGGAACCCGTAATATGATTGGGCAAAACGGCCTTTCAATATCTGAAAACATCCAGAGAAATTGTGCGAATGAATTTCTGTATGGGTGGCCCATGAATATAGATCAATGAAAAAGTGTTTATTTCTCAATATTGTAAAATGTATATTCTCAGTAAAATTTAAATCATAGTGATGGATGTCTGGATGATTTTTGGTTTTTATAATGAAGGACAGGAAGTCTTCTAAATTGAAATGATCCCCGACTTGATGCTTGTTAAAAAGTGCTGTGCTTAATGAGGTGAATTCCTCTTGCGAGAATTTTTTTTGCTTCCAGTTGGCAAGCAATTCATCTTCTAAACTTTTGAGTAAATTTAAAAAATCCGGCACACTCTTCATAAATTTAAAGTTATTAGCATCTTGAAAAAGGAACAGTCGGAGCAGGAGCAAAAGGAGCTGGACCAAAAGGAGCGGGACCTTCTTCAAGGTATTCAATCTTTAATGCAAAAACATTTATTGGCTGAATTTTGAGGTCATGCTTATTTAAACCTCCAAATTTTTTTTCAAATTTGGTTGTAGCTTTTAAATTTTCATTTTTCTTTTTCATTAAGTTTTCTCGTATATATTTAAAAAATTACGTATAAGGCAATCTTGGCACAACGACGATATCTTTTTAAACCTATTTTAATGCCAAATGAGACAATAACCAAAATCTTTCTAATTATTGACTAGAAACTTTAGCTTTTTATGTAGTTTCATGTGGTTAGGAGCCGTTTGCAGAAACCCCTTGAGCTTATCATAGTCCTTGGAATATCTTCTCTTTATGAACTTTTTAACCTCCGCCCTGAATTCCTCACTGAAATAGTTGGCAGCAAACTGGTCTCCCTTGAAAAGATTAACTAATGTTAACAGATCCACTGTCTCAAGGAATATTACGAATGCCCTCAACTGTTCTTTCTCAGGCAGCGTTCTTATTAGGGATAATTTTCTTATTCTCATTTCATCGTAGGGGTTAGTTTTTACTTTGTAACCATTTAAAAGAAAACTGAAGAGGTCAAGATCGGGTAATGTTGTAGTCCTTAAGCATAGGTTCACAGTTGCTACCTTTTCGCTATGTATTGTCTGATGAATAAAATCATCGCCTAAAACAATGGATTGAGTATCACCTGGAAACAATTCTTTACTGGACTTGAGTTTCATTTCCCCCTCTTCAAGAAAGTCATAGATCTTTTTTTTCTTCTTGAACGTGAATTCAAGCTGATGTTGAACTCCTGATAGCATTTTAAAGGCACCGGTAAAGTGATGAGAGTGAAGGTCAGTGTCAGATACCCTCCAGAAATACATATCCAGAATAAAACGTTCGCCTCTAAATAGTGTGAAAGGTGTATCGCTGAAATTCTTTAAGGCGTAATGTTGTCTGGGTAAAGATTTTTGAACGAAGATTTCGTTTATAACATTCGCATTGTAATATTTATGAATAGATGAGTTTTCTAGGATGTTCGTTGCAATTCGAGCAAAGTCGTTTGGGTTCTTATATTCTTTTTCATATTTAATTGCTTCTGCAAAAATTTTTTCGGCGCGTTTTAAGAATTTCATTAGAGAATCTTAAACTGAGATCTGAGAAAAGTCCCGACTCATATTACTAAGACAATAGTAAAAATGGAATTATCTATTTCGGCGCATTAATGCGAAAAAGTGCTGAATTCCATATTAAGACCATTTGTTATTTAATAAAAGAGAAGGTGACTGCCCTTCTCTTTTTAAGTGATATTAGTCACGAAAGCATAATTTGTCTGGAGTCGAGCCACCTTTACAGCCATCGAATTTGATCGTTTTTATATGGCCGAAGCCATCACGCTGTAAAAGGCCTGTTACGGCAACATTTCTAATACAGCCATAATGGTCTTGGTATTGAATCGAAATACCTTCGGCCGTAACTAAACCGGACATGTGACCGTCCCATACGTCGCTCAATGTCGGCATGCTTACGGTTGGGGAGTTTGCTAATTTAATCGTAACATTCTTTTGACTAACAACTATGGAGATTGCTTGTCCTGATTCGTCATTAGCATTACATGTAAAAGCA
>JBILYY010000156.1:0-7788 GCA_044377495.1 Bacteriovoracaceae bacterium
TTCTAATTCATTTCATAAGTTCTGATGGTCCACTCTTTTTCTTCAAGACACAAAAAGACAAATTCGTGTGCACCAGAAGTTGCCGAGAATGATGGATTTAGGGCCTTGCATGCTATTTCTTTTGAGGCCGGAACAATCAACGAGTTCTTTATTGAGGCCACAAGTTTTCCATCCTGCTCTTCGAAAAGGTAAACTCGGTTTGCAGTTACGGCCGTGGAATCCACATATAGAGCTGGTGATTGAATGCCATCACGTTTGTAGATAACGGGATTATATAATTCAGATAAAACTTTATCTGATAAAAAACTGTATCGAAGTTTGGGTCTTGAGGTCTTTGTAACCTTGCCATTAATTGTTGAAAGACCAATCAGCTCATCACGAGTTTGAATCACAGAGAACTTTTCATTACCATTTTCAAAACTCACAAGGTGACCGGCAACTATATCAGTTTCAGATTCATGCGAATAATTTAACTGGGAAACTTGGTCGCTATTTTTTGTTGTAACCAGCTTTGCTCGTGAACGATCATAAATATTTAAATAAACATCTCCGGAAGCATCAAGACCTGTTGGTGAAATTGTAAAAAGCGTATCAACTCCATCGGTCTGAAGAACAATCTGGGGTAAAGTCTTTCCGCGAAGAGTTTTTTTGGTATCAAATGTCGAAATAAAAATTTGTCTTTTGGTCCCTTGACCAACACTCATAACCACACGAACCTCACCCTTACGGGCATCTTCAATACTTACGGGAAGAATATTCTCAACCAAGACAGTCTCAAACCATTTTGAATTAAGTTCTTTTTTTACATTTTCTTTCCAAACATTGGTAGTCAAAGAACGAATGCGAAAAGTCTTAGATTCAATTTGCGGTTCTAAATAATAAAGACGAAATTCTTTACTTCCATCGTAGCGACTGAAGAAGTCCTGTGATTGGTCAAGTTTAGGTAATTGACCTTCAGTAAAAAAAGTCGGAACCATCATCGAACCAAGCGTTGGGTGAATCATACGAGTAAAACTAAGTTCATTCATATTCGCAACAGTCAGATCAAGAGTTACCCTTATATTTTGAAATTTTTCCCAAAGTGGTTTCATTTCCTCATTATAAAAAGAGAATTGGAAGAATTTACCTTTCTCATCTTCATGAACCGCCTGAATGAGATAATCTTCTTTGCCGTCAAAATTAAGATCTAATCGTATAAAATTAACTAACGATGAAAATTTCTCAAGGACAATTGCTCGTGGGGCCTGAATAATGGAATTAGCATTCCTGGTAAAAACAGAGATCTCCATTTTCTTTTCATCTTTCATTGTCTTACGAACATAAAATTCATGTTTAAGGCTTTTGCCATAAGTATCGATGGTGCTAATAAAGGGAACAATCTTGCCATTGACTACGTTACCTAAAGGAATATTGCCCTGGTTAAAGTTAAAAGTATTTTTCTTAAACCTTGACTCCATTCTCACATCTCGAACAACCGGAATTTCATTTACAAAAGACATCTCACCTTCAAGACTTGTGACGGTTACTTTAATTTTAACGCTGCTTTCAGCATTTAAATCAGTTACCTTAACGTTGAAAGGCAGATCTTTGGCCTCGCCATTTTTTATGCTGTCGACAATCACGGCATCACTTTGGAATTCGATTCCTGTAGAGAGGCTTTCCACTTTAACTTGGATGTTTTGTGTTTCAATCCCGAAATTTCTGATTGGTATAAGCAATCTAGTTTCTGTTCTATCCGAACCAAGTACAATTTGTCGGACACGTTTAAGAACAGGACGGACAACAGGACCGTCTACTTTTCTAGAAAGAGATTCCCAAGTCGCAACCCCACCCATAATAAATTTTTTCTTGTCGGTGTTTTGCTTGGCCGAATACAGACGACCAAAAACTTCATCAATTTTCAGGTCTGGCTCCTGTGCCTTAACAATTGAAATCAAACCCGCAAGAACTGGCGCAGCTTGAGATGTTCCACTTTTAATATCGTAGCCAGGAACAGAGAAGAACTCAGGCTCAAACAATGTTGGGTATAGACTTAATATACCTTCACCAGGTGCCACAGCATCTACGTGGCCACCAAAATTTGTAAATCCAGCAAATTTACCATCAAGCGTTGAAGCAGCAGCACAAATAACTCCGTCATAGGCACATGGAAATAGAGGTTCAGAAGAATTGTTATTACCAGCGGCAGCGACAATTATGACATTACGAGAAAGAGCATAATAAACAGCGTCTTTTAAATGCTTTGTTTCAAGTGATCGAGGCCAACCTAAGCTAAGGTTAATAACATGTGCCCCCATATTAGTGGCATATATGATACCCTGAGCGAATGATTCAGAAGAAGTAATGTCTGATTTCGAGTTGGAATCTCTCATCACTTTTACGGGCATGATAAGCGCATTGGGATTGACTCCCACAATACCAAAACCATTATTAGCAGCTGCAATGATTCCTGCAACGTGTGAACCATGGCCATCATTATCTTGTGGTAATTTAGCCTCATCAGCATCTATTGATTCAGTAAAATTCCAACCATTACAGTCACCAGGAAGTTTATTATCATCATGATCAACTTTAGGATCAACTCCGCACTCTTTTTCATTTCTCCAAAGATTGCCTTGGAGATCAGGGTGATTGAGGTCAACACCTGAATCAAGAACAGCAACAATCGGTCTTCCCTTAGGGAGATTGCTATATATATTCTTCCAACCAATATCTTTACCATTAACGCCGGGGAGAGGAATATTATGAATATCATCTTTTTCACGGACATAAGTTTGTCCCTGATTAAGTAGCGACCATTGGTATGGGAACAACTCATCTTGTACGAGTCTTTCTGGATTAGCACTTGGCTCGAGTGAAAGCTGAGTAAGTTCAACTGTGTTTTCTACGCTTTTAACCCAAGTCAGTTTTTCAAGTTCTAATTTTGTGATGTTGCCAGAAACACTATATAGGCGAGATAAATAAGCATCGCTATTTTTAATCCATGCCTGAACCTTAAGTCCTTTAATCTTAGAAATCTCAATTGGAGAGAGCGGTTTTTTGGCCTCAACAACAAATCTCGTTGCATGAGCAAAGGTAGTAGTGAAGAGGAGACTAATTAATAAAGTTTTCATATTATATTAACCTCTGCATCATCCAGTTAATAAAGAATTCACCTTCGAGCATATCCGTTGCCTTCTGCATCTGAATGACCGGTCCAAGTATTCTTGGTGAGCCAAACTCACCCAAAGAGCTAGAAACAATAGGTCGATCTCCGTCCTCGTCCCCTTCTCTAAAACCTGAAATCTTTGAAGTCACATAGATATTTTCTTCGCCACCCATAAGCTTAACAATGCCAGGAAGATATATCGATTTCTCCATGTAACTTATGGCCTTGAGAAAGTTTTTATTAGCGCGTGCGTCTTTGTCCTTAAGATCAAGTTTCCGGTAGCGCTTAAGTAGTCTCAAAAACCTATTAACCCCAGTATCTGCATACTTTTGATCATCAAAATCTTCATTTTCTGTTTCTAAATCAATATTTGGATTAACAACTAATGAATGTTGCATCTTGTGCTCAAGAAAGATGCGTTTGATACGGTTATCGTCTAGAGATAGAAGGTGCTCAAGACCCTTTTCATAAAAAAGAATCGTTACACCTATGTTATAAAGATAAATCTTGCTTGTGTCTTTTAAGACAGGAGCATTATAGAATTGAAAATGGTATTGATTTCTAATCTGTTCAAGTAGTTCTTCGGCCTTCTTACGGTTGATACTCCAGCCGTTCCAAACTCTAGAAAGACTTACAAATGGCTCTGTGACATTGCCTTTACTATCTAACTCTTGATCCAATGTTAAAAATTTAGTTTTGGCCTGACCCTTGAATGAATAGCCAGGATTTGTTCCTGTAGCATCTGAAAGACCGGCACCTTTACTAAATAATAGCCCCACCCAATGGTTAATCACTGCATTCACATATGCTTGATAATTACGGCCTTGAGTCATCCCATAATATTGGCGACGGAAATATTTCTCATCTCCTTCTGGGTTGATAACAGTTATATCTGTTGATGAGTTTTGTTTGATCCATTGCCAAAACAAGAGATTCATTGAAGGAAGAGCTTCGGTAAAATTATGTTTCAATATATACGGTTTAATTTCGTCTTCTTCCATCTCTTTGGTAGAAGAATGAACTATGGCGCTTCTTAGGGCCTTGGTATTTTTAAGAACATCAGGACTTTCCTTATTCAAATCAAGAGAAAAGAATTTTACCTTTGCATGTCCTTTAGCTTTTTTGAATGTAAGAGTTAAAATAGGGATTAAAGAATCGACATTAAGTCCTACTCCAACAGTCCCTTTCTGGCCTATATCTTTGTATAATTGGAAAATATTATCAGATTTTCTATGAACATGAAATCGTGACAATAAAATGTGCCCGGCATTTACGCCAACTGCAGCGCTTAGAACCTTACCGTAAAGGCTTGCTCCGACCTGTGCAGAAGTATTAGTTGTTAATGAATCCGTTACGAGAATCGACTCTCCAATGTTCATAGCATCTTTGAACGGTTTAAGCGCCTTTTCTACCGCGGCTTCACGGTCATCCTTAGAAGCATTAGGGTCAATACTTACTTGTAAAGCTTCGTGAAGTTTTTTACCGTAATCCATTTTAACAAGAGGAACAAATACGTTTTTAAATGGATACTTAAGTGATTTATTAATATTAATAACTGGGCGTAAGTGCGCATAAGATCTTACGTATGTTGCCTGTGCACCACCGGAAATATTTAGTGGCATTGCCGCTGCGGCTATCCCCATAGTACCAGCAAACACTCCAGCGCTAACAGATACACCGATTGTGTCCACTAACTGGACAAGGTTATCAGTTCCTAAATATGTTCCAGTCACAAGGTTTCTAGAAAATATTAAATTTCCTCTCACTGTAGGAAAAACCCATGCTTTTACAGGCATTTCAACAGGAGTCTGAGTAAGTACTGATTGAGCAACAGCATCGGCCATGTTCTTCTTATACTGCTCGGTATTTAGCTTACTAATATCAGTCCCTAGATATGGAAGCTGATTAATCTGAGAAAGGGCAATCTCCATAGCTGTCGAAATGGCACGAGACTTAACCCATGACTTCATATCTGAATCAGAAAGTGGAGAATCCGGATCACCAAAAGCGAAACGGCTGGCATAGCCTGGCCACTTTTGCTCTGTCAGCTTCCCATCTACTAACTCAATACCATTATTGATTTTATCCTCAATCGGTAATTGTTCAGCGTCTATTTTAAACAACTTCATCACAGAATTACGCCTAGAAAGAATCTTTTGAAGCATTATCTGCTGAACAACCTTTGGTGTATTTGATGATTTTACAATATCCTTCCAATCTTCAATCGTTAGTTGTTCAATTCGACGTGTGATCCAACGAGCATCATGCCAGGTACTTTGAAATTCTTCTAAATTATCAAGATATAACTGAACTCGATTATTTGATACGACACCCGCATTCCAGCGAAGCATATTTACACTTTCAGTTAAGTTAACAACCGAGAGTGGAACTGAAAGCGCTGACAGAAGTCGGCGACCTTGGATCATGTCTGGTGTAACCCCAAATGCTAGATTATAAATAATATTGTTAGAATTCATGACTACGAGGTCTTGAAGTACGACTTTATCACCAAGATCTTCCACGACCCAATTCTTAGGAGATCCTGCATAGGCGACATTTTCTAAATATGAAAGAAAGACTTTCTTCTCAGACTCATCTTTAAATTTAACAATTACTTTAGGGAGATATTTGATATCAGGAATTTGATAGCCAAGTTTTCTTAATAAACTCTTATAAAGAAGAGCTGTGTGGACTGTCTTACTTAGCATCATGGTGTAGAATTTATTCTCGCCAGATGTATTAATGATATTAAAACGAAAAATCCCAGATGGAGAAAGTATAGGTGAATTATAGGTCACTTCATCCATCTCATTAATAGGAAGTTTATCTGCCGGTAGTTCTTTTACAAATACATTCTTCCACAAATCACTCGTCTCATCAGGATTCAGGGTCGAAATATCAAATTTTCCACGAGAACTTTCGTGTAGTTCATGAACTTCATCAGGAAGAAGAAGCTTACCTTTACGGGTTAAATCCACCGCAGGATCGTTCATGTATTTGGTTGGAATACCCCTCTCTTGAGCTAAGCTCAGGGTTGACCAAACAATGAATAATAATAGCGATATTCGCTTCATAAAAGGGTCCTTATAATAGATATGACAGCTTCTTATATGGAAGAATCATGCCAATATATGCAGAATAGAGGGTGTCTAAGTCTTTAATAGGTCATCTTGTAAGAAGTAATGAGTGTCGAAAGTTTAGACGGCCTATTGAATTATTTGTTGAAGTCGAGCGATTATGTCATGTGAGCGGTCAAGGGATTGTGTCATGTCCCAGTTTTTAAGTGCTTCTGATTACGAGCATATTTGCTAACGGTGACCAGTCTTCCCATTATATCAAAGCTCATACTGCCATCAAGATGGGTATTAATGTTCACTGGTCTATTTTCTAAACTCAGCCTGTCTTCAATGATCAATAGTTGATTATCGTAACTGAATACATTTCCGCTTCCTATTTTCCTTTGCTCTTTTTTACAGAATGCAAGCTCCAGATCTCCGAAGACGTTTGTAAGATAAGCTTTCGTAGGATTCTCTGGCTCCACTCCAAACTGGGCATTAAATCTCGGAATAAAGTCTTGTTTTAAAAATTCATTGGCACCAAAAAAGTCCCAGATCCCACGGAGTCTCATTTCGCTAATTAATCGATCTTGAAGTGTTCTAAAAACTCTCTCAACTCTTCCTTTTGCTTGGGGAGAACTAGCAATATGTACTTTGCAGTTAACCATGCCTAGTGCTCTAGAGATCTGAGAAGTAAAGTCTCTATCCACTTTCCCATAAAGGCCTGCTTGATCGAAGTAAAAAGCTTCTGGAATACCATTAGCATCAATTAACTCTTTAATTACTTTCATCGCATAAAATGAGGTTTCCCATTCGAAGAACTCAGCAGAAAGAATCTTTCCTGTAGCATCGTCAATGGCCAAAAGAAGTGTCGATCTCTCTTCGCCGAACCACTTATGAGGACTTCCATCAAACTGAACCAGCATTCCTTCCTGAGGCATTCTAGGGCGTGGCTTATGGGCCTTCTTAATTGATCTACGGGTATGTTTCTCGAGACCATGTTTCTTCGCCCATGACTGGAGCGTCGTTTTCTTTATTTCAATATTTTCTTACGCAAAAATCAATTCTATGAAGTGAGTAAGATTAAATCCATAATACTTGGTTTTAAGAAGGTGCATAATCTGGTTTTCAAAATTATGATCGAATTTATTTGTTGGCTTATTTCCCGTATTGCCGTGAAGTGCTCCGATATAGTCCATCTCTTTAATTCGGTTAAGTTTACGGTAGGCATTTCTTTCGCTGGTACCAATAAGGAGGGCAAAATCGTTAACCTTGAGATCCCCATCAATAACTTTTAGAGCTAAGCGGTAGACCTTAAGCTGTTCCTTAGACATGACGACTCCATTCTTCATTTGAGCTCCTAAAACGTGTTTGTTCTAGGAGACCATATAAGTTATGGACATGACATAATCGCTCGACCGTACAGACCTGACCAAATCGTCCAACTTCTATACACCCGGGTTGTATTTTACTCGCGAGATTGTTATCCCAGCGTGTTTGATCATAATGTTCGTATGAAGAAAAAAAATCTTATTTTGTTAGCTTTGGGTTTCTGTTTAATCAGCTCTGTTGCCTCAGCTTCTT
>JBILYY010000157.1:0-7776 GCA_044377495.1 Bacteriovoracaceae bacterium
CCCTCTGAATTGATAAAATCGTAAACTTCTGGAGCATCGGTTGTAACCTGAAGTTCATCATCTTTATTTAAAACTGGTCCAGGAGCAATTCCGTTTTGCGAGATAGCACTTCCTGAAGGGTTGTTATTTAATTTTAATATCCCGCGATTAGTGGCAATAATTCTTTTAAACGCCGAGACTTCTCTTCCATCGACTGTAAAATTAAAAATCACAATGTAACTCACGCCATTAAATTGTTCAGTCGTACTCCGTCCCAAAAAGATACCTGCCGGAACTGTTACGTTTGTTACGGCGGGTGCGAGGCCGGTAAAAAGATTGCCCAAACCAAGGCCTGCATCGTTTGCCGTATCAATGTCATACGTACCTGGTGATGCCGAAGGATCATGATCACAATTTACCTTGGCCCCAAAGGCAATACCCGGGTCAATGCATGCAATGGTAGTACCACTAATCGGTCGACCACCACCTTTAACGTCGGATACAAAAAGCCGTAGACTCACACCAGTACCAGGTGCGACTTCCGGGGTCGTAGTCACTACTGATAAAATTCGAAATTCACCAAGAGTTTCGACTTTTTTAAAGTCATCTCCACACGAAACGACAAAAAGAATTACCAGACATAAAAATAAATATTTCATTAAAACTCCCCTTTGATACCAAAAGTGGGAAGGATAGGAAGTCCCCTGGTTTTTTTATTTTGAGAATAGTCATAAGAGTAATCTATGGATTGAGCATTTTTTGAATTCATGATGTTTTGAATATCAAGATAGGCCGTTAGTATCCATTTATCGTAAATGACCCTCCTATCAATTCTTATATCAAGCTGATTAAAGGCATCAAAACGCTGAGAATAAATACTTCCTGCCGTAGGAATATAAACATCATTATCACTATCAAAAGTTGCGCCGGTAATAGGGGTATAAGGGACACCTGTTACAAATCTAAATCTCCCTGCAAAAGTCCATCTTTCTCTATTATAAGAACCAATAAGGTTCAGGTTATGAGTCTGATCAAATTCTGAAGGCCGAGTTCCATAACCAGGGATGTGTCGTGTACTCTCAAGGTAGGTGTATACAAGCTGCGAGGTCCATTCATTTTTACGGTACTTGGCCTGAACTTCTCCACCTATGATCGTTCCTGTTCCAGAATTAACATATCTACTTCCAACATCAGGAATGACGAGGTCTTTTAATTCTTTATAGAAAAAGTTATTGGTAAATTCTAAACCTTGAGTTGAGCCTTCACGAAAGTCTTTCGTGTATCCGAGCATGTAATGGTAGGCATAGGGTGAATTAATATCACTGTTTCCGTAGAGTGGAGAGCTCTCTTGAGGAAGTGGAGGCTGTACATATTTCCCCCAAGCTCCTCTTAATTGTAAGCTGGGGTCTAATTGATTACGGATCTGAAAACGAGGCTGCAGATGTGACTCTTGAGTAAGTGTAAAATGATCAACCCGAAAGTTTGGTAAGTAGGTCCATCTCGAATCCTCGCTGGTCTTTATTTCCTGACGAATGTAAGCACCTAATAGTGTGCTTGAAGCTACCGTTTCAAATTTTTTCACATCGCCCACTGAAAACGGAGTCCGAACCCCACCCACTTCAAAAGACGTTGGGAGATTCACTCCTACTCTCGAATGACTCCATTGATTATCTAACCCAATATAGGTTTTATATGTTGGCTTCCATTCAGAAACAAATTCCGACCTTTGAGAAATAACATCGGAATCAATATCAAGGAATTTTCCCGAGACATTAAAAAAGATACTATCCTTACCAATAGAAAGTGAGTTATCCATTTTATGCTTTTCACTGAGGCGTGTTGTTACCTGTGGCATGATTCGAAAAAACTCTTTCGTATTTTGTATATCACCACGTAGTTTGGTATCGTTGTTAATAGGTTTATTTAAAATCGAGACTAGAGAATCCTTACTCAAAATGAATGTCGTTCTAAAGTCATTTTTATCATCAACTTTGAGTTTATAAATTGATGTTAAATCATAATAAGTTGGTGCTGAAGTAAGTTCAAAATCTTCATTATCTTTGGCCACTGCTTTCAGAACTTGGCCAATATAACTATAGCGACCGGAAACTAAAAATGAAGATTTATTGTTGATCGGCCCTTCGATAAGGCCTCCAGTATTCAGCAGGTCAACATAGGCCATGCCATGAACTCGATCATCCTTTGGTGCTTTAGTCGTAAGACCAATTATTCCACCAATCGCACGCGAATATTCTGGCCCGTAGCCACTTGGAAGAAGATCAACCCTTTCAACAGCTTCAGGAATAATGACTGAAGAGAGTCCCCCAAAGTGAAAGACCAATGGCACTCTATGACCATTTATTAAATATCCCGTATCTTCTGGACTAGATCCCTGAACGATAATCTGAGCAGACCCACCAGTAGCGGCGACTCCGGGTAAATTCTGAGCTGCCCTTACAGGGTCACCGCCAAAAGAACCAGGAGCTTTTATAAACTCTTCTTGAGTTAGACTCTGTCCCTGATCATCTCTTTTAGTAACCTTGCCGATAACTGTTGTTTCAAACGAAGTATAAAATTTCTTTTCTAAATAAATATTTAAATCTTGAACATTTCCACAATCATTTTTTTTCTCAAACTTGGAATAGCCGGTTAGATTAATGATAATCGTACATTCACCAGCGGGAACTTCTGCAAAAGAGAAGCTACCATTTTCAGTCGTAACTGCTTTTAACTGGTAGGGAAGAATAAATACCGAAACATCTTGAAGAGGTTTTCGAGTTCCTTTCTCAAGCAGCACCCCTTTCAAAATTTTGGTATTTTGCGCATAAATTGAGAGACTAAATAATATAAGTAACAACCAAGGCATCTAAAACTCCAACTTGAACTTAATCGAATAACGAATTCGCACAGCAACTGGTTTTCCGTCTACCTTTGCAGGACGAAAAAGAAACTTTTTCATGGCCTCTAAAGCACTGGCCCTAAATATTTCAGAACCTTCGATTACGTTGGCAAGTCTTACTTTGCCTTTGTCATCAATCAAAACGTCCATGGCAACAGATCCCTCAATTTGTTTATCTTTTGCTTCTTTGGGATAAACAGGACGCACCTCAGAGAGCGGAACTGGCATTTCTGAAACGAGATATTCTTCTGTCGGAGTAGGCAAACTGGACGCATCCGAATCCAGGAGTTGAGTCTTGTCGACTTCCTTGGCAAGCGTATTTCCTTTTTTCGCTTCCACTCCATCTTTACCTAAAGTTTTATCTGTATAAGATTCCCTGGAAGCACCAAATATTTCACGCACTGGTTTTGAATCAGGAACAGGTTCATTAACGGATTTGAGTACGACTTTAGGAGCTTCTTTAACCTCGGCCAGATTTTGCATGTCTTTGGGTTCATAAATTTCAATTGGAACTTCATACCTTTCGATTGGAGAAAAACGAAAATAAGTTAAGATCACTGCCAGAGCAACAAATACAGCATGAAAGAGAAAAGATACCTGCCAAGGTCTTAGCGTTTGCAACTATTGGCCCTCTTTAATCTTTTCAACTTGGAGGGCAAAACGGTTTAAATTATTTTTTTTAAGCATATCGATCATGCGAACGACATCTCCATGACGAGTTTCCGTATCTGCACTTATCAGAAAATTAGTTTCGGGCGCTTTTTGAGAAATAGTACGCAATTCATTCTGCAAATTTTCGATACTTAATAGTTTTCCATTGAATAAAACTTGTCCCTCTTTAGTTATGGCCACACCGATGGAGTCAGTTTTAGCAGTCACGTCAGAAGTAAGAGTTTTAGGAAGATTCACTTTAAGACTTTCTTTCATCATGACCGGAGCAGTAACCATAAAAATCACCAGAAGAACCAAGACCACATCTACAAAGGGAGTGATATTGATCTCATTGATTCCATCGTCTTGATCATCGAGTTTAGTGGCCATGATCTAATCCTTGTAAGCGAGGTAGAGATCTTTAAGTCCAGAGGCTTCAGATAAAATACCCTTAACCTTTCTGCCGAAGTAGTTGTAAGCAACTACTGCTGGTATAGCGACGAGCAGACCTACTGCTGTTAAAATCAAAGCTTCAGCAAGAGAAAACATCACTGAGTTTGTACTTCCCTGTCCTTGTGACAATTCACCAAAACTCACAATGATTCCCAAAATTGTTCCAAGAAGACCAACAAAAGGTGTCGTTGAACCAAGCGTTCCCAAAATAGGAAGACCCTTTTCCAATTCCTTTCTCTTATCAATTGAAATCGCATCGAAGGCCTTATCCATTTGCTCAGAACTTTTTAATGTTGAAAGCTCTCTCAGCATGTCTGAATAAAAATGATTTCCCTCAAAAGAAAATTGCTTATTACGAATGTGCTTTTTGAGGTCGTCGTTGGGTAACGTGAGTGATTTAAAAAATCTCCGTCGTTCAATAATGATCGATATGGACCAGACTGAAAGACAAATAAGAAGTAAGAAAATGGCACGAGCCATCCATTCAACAATTACGAGCCAAAGCATGAAAACTCCTCTTGAAAACCCAAGAGAATTTTATGCTTTTAACGTTTAATGTGTCAGTAATATTAGGTTGGATGCGGTTGGTAATTTTTGAAACGAAAGTTGTACAAATCTTCAAAATCCTCTAGCTTTGCTTCCTTATCTGGAATCTTCATCACCAAGGCCTCTAATTCTTGCCAGTCCAAATATTTAAGCACTAAAGGGGTAAGAATGTGGAGGTCATGACAGCGCCGAAACTTCTCTTTTGCTTTCAGGATCATTCCCTGTGCACCGATTAGTTTATTATCGCGGTAGTGAATGCAGGCAGCGGCAACTTGAATAACTGCCCAACTTACAGTTCTCGCCTGGTCATTACGGTCTTCCATCCAGACGTCTTCCAGAGATTCGTGACACTCCCAATACATCTGATCGTTAAATAACCGAACACCCTCTTCCATTTTAGCAAGGTGCTCAGGCGAAAATTGACCGTACTTATATTCCACTAGAACCCGCCGAGAATATTTAACCCCGAATCGACATAAAGAATTTGTCCTGTGACTCCACCAGAAAGATGAGACGCAAGATAAAGAGCTGCTCCACCACAATCTTCCGGAGTAACATTTTTCTTCATCGGTGCAATCTCTTCAACTTGATTTAAAAGTCCTCTGAAACCAGAAATACCTGAAGCTGCGAGAGTTTTAATAGGTCCTGCAGAAATACAATTCACTTTAATTCCACGCGGTCCAAGATCATAGGCCAGATAACGAGTAGAAGCCTCTAAGGCAGCTTTCGCTACTCCCATGACATTATAATTTTTAATAACTTTTTGTGAACCGTAATAAGTCATGCTGATAACCGAACCATTATCATTCATGAGATCACTCAATGAATCGCAAAGACCTACTAGTGAGAAAGCTGAAATATCACAGGCCATCGCAAAACCTTTACGGCTGGTATGAACGAAGGGGCGTGATAAATCTTCTTTATCAGCAAATGCCAATGAGTGAACAAGAATATCAAACTTGCCCCACTTCTCTTCGATGGTTTTTTTCATCGCTGGATAGTGTGCATCATTAGTTACATCCATTTCGAAAATAAAATCTGCGCCAATTTCTTCAGATAGCGGCAATACTCTCTTATGAATAACTTCATTCATGTAAGAAAGTGCAACAGAGGCACCCTGATCTTTGAAAGCTTTAGTTATTCCCCAAGCAATAGAGCGATCATTTGCTAACCCAAGAATTAGGGCCTTTTTTCCTTCTAACAATTTCATTGATACCTCACTTGAAAGTGGGTCAACTCTAACTAAGCCCAAGGAGGGTTTCAAGGTTAAAACAGCTTATTGTGCAATGGCTCAATGTAAATTAAAACAAAAAAAAGGACCTCCGAAGAGATCCTTATAATTTTGACTATTAAAATTCAGTGATTAGCGCTTCGATGGAGTAATACTTCTGATTGTTCCAGCATAACCCGAAACCTGAGCTGTCACTTCTTTATAAGCTCCAAAGAAATAACTCTTCACTTTTATTAGATACTGAGGTGCGACTATAACATCGGCCTTACTTGGAACCACTGCATTGTATGCTGCAGCTGATTTTGCACTAGAAACGATCCCACTAGAAAACCATCCTGATTGATCTCCGTCATAAGAAACGCCATCAGCAAAGTTTTGAGATGTTTTGATATAAAACAAACCAAACAATCTTGAATGTGACGCGGTTCCAACAATTTTACGAGACATATCAACATCTAAGTCAGCATGCAGATTACTTTTAACATTTACCTCTAAAGATCCGGCTTTTTGGCTTTTGTGCATTTTGGTCGAACAGCTGGCCATGAAAAATGTAGTGGCAATAATAAGCAGTGGTAAAAACTTCATAAATAAATCTCCTAATTGTATTTCATTATCTATTAGAATGGATTTCCCTAGAAACTGAAGGCATTTCAAACTGGGCAAAAGCTGCCTGACACTGGGCGAATCACATAAAAACAGCCGCGTCATTCTTCCATTATTATGAATCACTGTGGTACGTTTCAAGGAGTAAAACCTTAAAGAGACACCATGCAAAAAAAGCTTGTTCCTGACTATATTGAAAAACTCGAAGTCTATCAGGCCGGGAAGCCTATCGATGAACTGGCCCGTGAGAAAGGTCTGACCAAAATTTCCAAACTAGCTAGCAACGAAAATCCACTTGGCCCTTCGCCGTTTGCCATTCGTGAAATGACTAATGCTCTTTGGGATGTTCATCGTTATCCGGACATGTTTGCTCATCAACTAAAAAATTCTTTGGCAGAACTTTATAAACTCAAACCGCAAAATATTATTCTCGGGAATGGTTCCGAAGGAATCATGGGTTACATCGTAAGAGCTTTTCTTCAACCAGATGAAGAAGTGGTTACTAGCGAAAACACTTTTATTGGTTTTTTAATTTTAGCAAAATCCGTTGGGGCTAAACTTGTGCAAGTTCCTAGGAGAGCAGATTACAAATACGATGTTGAAGCGATGGCCAAAAAAATCACACCAAATACGAAGATTGTTTATATCGCCAATCCTGATAATCCAACTGGAACCTATATCACTAAAGAAGAATTTGATTTTCTTATGAAGCATGTTCCGGCTCACACGATAGTTATTTTGGATGAAGCATACTTTGAGTTTGCTCAGGCGACTTGGGATTATCCAGATTCAATGCACTACCGATATGATAACGTGATTACACTTAGAACTTTCTCTAAAGCTTATGGCATTTCAGGTGTTCGTTGTGGATACGGTTTTGGGCATGAATATCTCATTGGGAACTTACATAAAGTAAAACTTCCATTTGAACCAAGTTCAATTGCACAAAAAGGCGCTTATGGTGCCATTAAAGATTATCCGCACCTCGTTCGAACACTTGAGAACAACAAAGAGCAATATGAAATTCTCTTTGATTATCTAACTCAGGCCGGCTTTAAACCCATTCCTTCGGTTACGAATTTTATTACACTCAAAACTGGTTCTGAAGAAGCAAGCTTGTTTTTATTTAATGAACTTCTTAATCATGGTGTGATTATCCGTCCCTTGCGTGCCAATCTCATGCCTGATCATGTTCGAATTTCAATTGGGACCAAAGAAGAAATGAATCATTTCTACGAGGCCATGTCTGAAGTCTTACCTCGTTATAAAGAAAAATTTGGGACTAAAATATGAAAATCTGTACCTATAAACGACCCTCCACTTTCGGAATACAAAAGCGCTTAGGGATTCTGTACAATGAGGAAAACATTATAGATGTTAACTTAACTTGGCAGGAAGTTTTTGAAAGATTAGG
>JBILYY010000293.1:0-2569 GCA_044377495.1 Bacteriovoracaceae bacterium
TAAAATATGAAAAATTAAAAGCACAAACAACATCCACTTTGGGAGTTTTAACACTCATGACATTTTTTTGCATATAGTGAACGCGTTTTTGCTGTGACTTATCAAGTTTTGAAAAATGACGAATGTGACCCATTTTTATAGGTTCTGGATCTAAGTCCACTGCATAAGCTTCACAGTTCTTGTCCTGCTCCACCCAATTACATGACATGGCACCGGTACCACAAAAATCCTCTCTAAAGACAAAAGCTGAATGCCCGTAAAAGCGTTTAAATTCAGTTCGCATGAACTCAACTTCACCTTCAGCATTTTGCACTGATCGCTCGTAAAAATCGTATTTCTGTTCCAGAGTCAGTTGAGATTTCAAGTTATTTCCTTTTCAATAAAAATGCGCATTGGGTGTTTAACTGAAACAAGATTGGTCAGTACTTGTTTCACAACTTTCTTTTTAATCATATCAATATCCCATATCAATTGGGCCTCTGGCCCTTCAAGATTAGAGAGTACGATTACTTCGCGACCTTTTACAATCATCTTTTCCACCGACTTAATGTCATTCCACTTCATTTTAACCCGTACCGGAACCTCAAAGGCGGGTACATCAATCGTTTTAACAGCGGTAACCCCGTTAAAGGTAAGTTCAAAGGAATCATTTGATCTACCCTTGAACTTAAAAAAGAAGGGAATCAGAATCGCAAAAACTAATGGGTGCTTCAACAAAAACTCAAGTTCTTCGGATTCAAAAGCGAGGGCATTAAACTGGGCCAATAAATTATTACCAGGCTTCTCGACTCGGATGCTATTTGTATGTAGCTTCCAAATATACCCACTCTTTTCAAGCGCAAAGAATGCTAACAACAGGAACAACCATAGCCATTTAGACTTCTTGTTCTCAAAAAGCCAACGCTCAGACAAGGCATCCGCTTTTTCTGAATCATTCAAGTTTTTGAGATTTTCGATTCGCGGTTCAGGTTTTGAAGTCACAACCCTAAGAGGAGTCACCTTTATTTCCGGTTCGCTCCCCAAATTGGGGAGCTCATCCAGATTTGTTTTTTTTTCGTCATCCATATACTAAATCAAATAATTATTTTTCCATCTTCAACATGTCATCCATAATGTGGACAGACTCTTCAATGACAGCATCTTTTCTAAGAGATTTGGCAAAATCCTCAAATTTTTCCTGATGAGCCTTATCTTTCAAGCCGCTCATATCTACGACTGCAAGGTTTTGATTTTCGAGTTCTTTTTTAAAGATATCGGTCTTCTCACGAATTTCTTTTCTTTCTTTTTCAAAATCAACCAATGCCAGAGAACGCTTGGTTTTGGCCTTCTGATCTTTGTACCACTTCATTGTGTCGTTTAGGTGTCCAAATTTTGGATCTTTTTTCACACGTGTAAGGCTGTTGGCACGAAGTGCCTTCAAGTCAAATTTGTTTTTCCACTTATCAAATTTAACAGCTTTAACTTCTCCCCAAGGGATTGAATAATCGAGAAATTTCTCGCCTGATTCAAGATGAGAAAACTGATCCGGCAAAATGATATCTGGAGTAACACCTTTGTATTGAGTGGAGCTTCCATTTACTCGGTAGAATTTTTGAATTGTGATTTTAAGAGCACCAAGTGGCGAATAAGATTTTGCCATCGGTGAAACATACCCATCCAAATCAACCACTGCTTGTACAGTTCCTTTGCCGTGAGAAAACTCTCCTCCTACAATTACGGCACGCCCGTAATCCTGAAGTGCTGCTGCAACGATCTCTGAAGCAGAAGCTGAAAAGCGATTGATCAATACGATTGTTGGTTTCTGGAAATCAATAGTTGAATCTGTATCGGTTAGAATGTCCACTGCTCCGGTATGTGCTTTGACCTGAACAATTGGACCCTTTTCAATAAATAATCCTGAAATCATTCGGGCATCTTCTAAGGCGCCACCACCGTTATTTCTTAGATCGACGATTATGCCTGCAACACCTTCTTTATTCATTCTCACAATCTCTTTACGAGTATCGTCAGTAACGTTTCTTCCGGCACGATCATTAAAGTCACGGTAGAACTTTGGAACATTAATATAACCAACTTTCGTTTTATTTGGAGCAAGCTCAAGGATGGTGCCTTTTACATATGACTCATCGATTTCAACGACATCACGGATAATAGGTACAACTTTAATGAGACCGTTAGGCTTCTTAAGAGTAAGTCTAACTTCCGTCCCCTTTTTTCCACGGATAAGTTTCACAGCATCTCTAAGACTCATATCCACAACATCAATTGGCTCTTCTTTACCTTGGCCAACTTTAAGAATGACATCTTCAGCTTCAACTTCTTTTGTTTTCCAAGAAGCAGAACCAGGAACAATCTTTTCAACTTTTATGTATGCATTATCTTCTCTTAATATCGCTCCAATACCTTCAAGCTTTCCTGACATATCAATATCAAAATCTTCTTTTTCTTCAGGCACTAAATAGTTTGTATGAGGATCGAAAACTTTCGTTATAGCGTTGTAAAACTTATCAAGCTTGTCAGAGCGTTTTTCGTTAACCAGTCTCGCAAATATCTTTTTGTAACTCTTAAG
>JBILYY010000295.1:0-2568 GCA_044377495.1 Bacteriovoracaceae bacterium
TCATAAGGTGCTGAGAACATTTGGGAGATAAAAGAGGGCCGGGACGCGGGGAGATCTTTCGCCACACAACTATAGCGTTGGCGCGATGTGGTTTTTACTCTTCGAAACTAATATTTTGATAATCAATCTCTGCCAGCACACTTTCATGATCCTGGTTTAAAACGATTCTGGATTTTATAAATTTCACAAACTGAGCAGTTTCCTTCGATGACAACACCAGCACACCATCATCACTAATTTCAATAATATATTCAAATGGATTAGGTTCAATTAAAACATCGAGTGTCTTTTTAATAGAATCCAGACATCCCATGGGAGAGAACGCCTCAGCACTCAATGTGATAATTGGGAAGACGGCGGTCCAGGTCGTACCACTCCTTGAAAAGCTTCCTTTCACTGAAATTCTAATCTGACCGTTCATACTAATTCCTCTGAATCTATAAGTGTTATCAACTCTACTTCAATAGGTGGACAAAACCTGTCCATACCTGAGGAATCTTTTAGGAACCCCCTTACATATATTAGCAAGTCCCCTGGACATTTTTTGACCACCTGAGGTGTTACAAATTAAATATGAATATAAAAAATGACAGAATAAATAAGATCAAAAGTTTTCTTCGAATGCAGGCCTCGCCTGTGACAGTGACGGAGATCCACGAGGCACTTTCAAAGAGGATGCATTTAGATGTTTCAAGAAAAACAATTGAACGGGACATGATCGAGATGTTTGAGATGAAGCTAGTTTCCGTGATCTCGGGAGTTCCATCAAAATATTCACTAAATAAACCCACCGATATTGAGCTTATTCTTAAAGTCGAAGAGATTGAGACCATCCTCAAGCTTCTTGAACCAACATCAGACATTTATCAAAAACTACAAAAAAACCTTCAATAATAGGGACTACTTATGGAATTTAAATTCATCGAGCTACATGAAAAACTTGAAATGATCGATGCCATGATATCAAAAGAAGAACTTGAGTTCATGCAGCAGGAATACGAAAGACTTCTTGGCTTTGAGGAGAGAAAGTTAAAACCTATAAAAAAAGAGATGTTTCGATTATATGGCCTGATAGATTTTCTAGGCGCGTGGGCAATGACTAAAAGAGACAGTAAAGGTCCCTGATTTTAGCCATTCTGGGCGTCACTGTTGCAGTTTTCACCGTCTGCGCCGTACAAGTTGTACGACTCGACTTTTCTCCCTTGAGCTCCTTCAGTATGACGAAACTTATGGGCCTTTGAAAAAAATTGTACCCTTGTGGCGGCCAGAGACTTTCAATGGACACTTGTCCATACCGGAGGCGAACCTCTTCCCAAAACATAAAAAGGGGGGGCTGTTATTTGATATATGCTGATGCATTGTTAGTTCAGGCCCTCCTTCGTGCCAATGTGCCAACTTTTAAAGACAAATTATTTTTAATTTATCGAGTAAAACAAAAGAGTTGAACTAAGTTTCAACGAGTTGGTGAGTACAAGATAAAATGTATTTCAACATATTTGATGAATCATAAGCTTATTGCTTTTATATGTTAAAATATCGGACATGAAATGCATTCTTCTCGTCACATTTTTATTTGTCTCATTTCCGCTCTTTGGGGATAACTCATTTAGAACATTTAAAATGGAATGTCGGCGCTTAAGTCCCATTGATTTTGAACGGTCACATCCAAGAACGGGACACTGTTTCGAGAGAAAATATAATGCAAAGCCCTTAGCTAAGGCCAGCTCACGGCCAATTAAAATAAATTTTGAAAAAACTGCTACTTATAGAATCGAAAACGACGAAACTATAAGCTATTACCCAAGTACGTTTCCTGATTATAACTTATATTTATGGACCCAAATCATAAGTCACAGATCTCCACATCAAGAAATAACCTTCTTTAGGGCCTGTCAGGACGATGGAATATATTACGGAGTTTCAACTTTAGATGAAGGTGGTTGGGTCTTAAAAGAAAATGAAATTCTAGCACCATATTTTATCGAATGTATTATTCTGTGACCACTCTCAATTTCGAAGTAAGAGATTTAAGTTCAATTCCCAATATACAAGCCCCCCCCCCTCACGATAGCCCCACCTTTTTAGCAAACGCATTCTTATAAGAGACCTCATTTTCAAGCTCTTTTAAAAATTCAATTGCAGTCTTCTTCTCATTAAAGACATTTTTCTGGTAGACCACTTTAAAATCCCCCGGAGTGAGACCAGAAATCCGTTCAAGATCAGTTCGAAGAAAGTTCGGCATATCCTTTGTTTATTAAGAGGCCTGAAAACACGTCAATCTTCGTCGTAATCAAATTTTCCGAGTTCACTCACTTACCATTTGTAAGCTCCCTCTCTCGAAAAATCTTCTGCCTAGAATCTCTTGGTTTTGAACCCTCAAGGATCTGGATGCAGATGGGGGGAACCCACGAATACCGGAGGGGCTCCCAAAATCTACCTACACATACAAAGCAGGGTTTCAAATGGATGACCCCATCATCCATAGCGGAGGGCAGAATTTCAACACATAGAAAGGGGGAGGGATTAATTAATTCTTCTGTTGTCAGGTGGGAAGGTATTTGGATTAAT
>JBILYY010000294.1:0-2568 GCA_044377495.1 Bacteriovoracaceae bacterium
CTTCGAACTCCGGCCTGATCCGCCAACCACAATTCAACCGGAACGGGTGTAGTTCTAATCGTACTACCTTGAAAAGTTGTGTTTTCTAAACTCGCAGTACAGTCTTTTGAACTGGCCAGTAGTCTCTCAAGTTCGATTCGCAATTCGCTATGGTCAATGCTTCCTTGCATATTGGTCTGCACCGTTGAAGAATTTTTACTCATCTGCATGATGACCAGAGCAAGTCCGGATACCATTGCTAAAGCAATCATTACTTCAATCATTGAAAAACCATTTCGTGACACATATTTTCTCAAGGGATCTCCTGTTTATTAAATCTATCATTCTTTTGATTTTTGGAACTGAAATTGATCTGTTGTATTGAGTAAATCGAACCTGACAAGAGAAGGCGGTTAAGGGTTTTCCATATCTTCTGATACAAGCAAGATGAAACTTGGACGAGACAAAACACATTGGGGTGAACCAGTGTACAACCGTATCTGAAGGACATAAAACTTGTTTTAATTGTACAGGTGGAGATTTCGTTTGTTTTGATGGCGAGTGGAAAGCAAGTACAGATCCTATTGTCGTAAATAACTGCCATGGCAAATAAATCCAAAACACTGAACCTCATCTAAAATCACATTATTCTTGGCCTACTGTTGGGCATTCGACTTTTCTTGTAAATGTTTTAAAGCCTGAGTAAGCTAATCCTCCTTGACAAAAGTGTGTCAGAATCCTCACATGACCCACACATGGTAAGGATGAACTCCCATCAATGGTCTCGTATAATTTAATCCTAACAAGGATTGGTTTATAAATGAGAAAGCACTTCTATATCTTTTTTGCTTCGGTTTTATTCTTTGCCTCAAGCCCATCTCAGGCCCGCTTGTTGCAAATCATTCATACTAATGATCTTCATTCCTATTTTACTGGTAATGCAAAGGGGTCAGGTGGATACGCCAGGGTCTTAACTAAAATTAAACAACTCAAGGCAGAAGCAGCGATAAAAGGTATCGAAACATTGCAGGTTGATGCAGGTGACTGGGGGGAAGGCACTTCATACTTTCTGTCTGATAACGGTGCCGATTCCATTAAGGCCTTAGAGATGCTTGGTGTTGAAGTGGCGACGATTGGAAATCATGACTACTTGCTGGGTGGAAATACGCTTGGGCGTCAAATTCGTGCAGCGGACGTAAAGACCAAGTTCGTTTTAGCAAATTTAGTTTCAACTGAAGAGATGGAGCTAGGAAAAACTTTGGTTCCGTTTGTAGACATAGAACGTGCAAATATTCCACTTCGAGTTATAGGTCTTACAACAGCAGAAAGTGTTTTCCAATATTCGGTTTCACCAGGTAAGGTTCTTGATCCTGTTCTGGTTGGAGAAGATGAAGGTAAAAAGGCCAAGATTGCAGGTCGTGAACTTGTTATTGCTCTGACTCACATAGGTGTTAACCAAGATTATCTATTGGCGAAAAATTCTACTTCCATTGATGTAATTGTTGGTGGACATACCCATACCAAGGCCACCGATGTAAAATGGGTGAAAAATTTGAATGGAAAAAATGTGCCAATCGTTCAGGCCTGGGCCCATGGTCTCGCAGTAGGTAGCCTCCTTCTTGATGTAAAAGAAAATGGTGCAGGCGTTGAAGTTGTTGAATATAAACTTCATGAGATTGAAGCTCCACTGGCAGCTGATCCTGCGATGGTTGAATTTGTTGCGAAATCATCTGCTAAACGTAATTTGAATTTTGAATATAACTGGGATGAAATTGTTGGTGAAACAGAAACTCCCATGACAGGTTATGTTGATGGATTATCAGTCGAGAAATCAAGCTGCTGGGGTTATCATATTGCTACAGCTGCGAGAAAAGCAGTCCATGCTAATGTTGGAATTCATGTCGCAAGTTTTGAAGGTGTCTCCAGACCGGCCGGACCCATTACATATGCGGACCTCGCTGACAGTTTTCCACACGTAAGCAAGTTTGGTGACCAAGGGTGGGAGATTTCAACGGTTTTTATGACAGGCTTGAAACTTAAAATGATTATGAAGCTAGTTAGTATGAAAGGATTAGGAGTGACATTTTCAGGTCTAGGCTACAAGCTGCTGCCTGATAAATCAGAAGTGCTATACATAAATGAAAGTGAAGTGGACATGAAAGGAACTTATAGAATTGCTTTCCCGTCAGAGGTTGCACTTGCTATTAATACCTCCTTTCCCGCGTACCGAAAATATATGCAGGGCCTTGAACATACGGGCCAGTATTATTGGCCTGTCATGGTTAAATATATTAAAGAGCATTCACCAATTAGCTGTCGGAATTGAGTTCTTTTAAGGAGTTTCGTTAAAGTAGTCTTTGTAGATCTGTCGAAAGCCAGCATTGCTTATGAGAGATTGTTCACCTTTTAACTCATCTAAGGCACGCTCTCTGACTCCTTGATCTTCCAGACGACTGAGATGAGAAAAACCAATCATAAAAGAGAGCTCTTCGTCCGGGACTAAACCTTCTTTAGAAATGGTCGCTCCAACTTTGAGTCTCGCAAGAAATATTTCGGATTTTTCTTCATCTTCAAGTTTTGAATTCATGG
>JBILYY010000296.1:0-2563 GCA_044377495.1 Bacteriovoracaceae bacterium
AACTAGTCAATTCAGCCGTAACTTCGGCCCTGCCAGTAACAGCTGCTAACATGACAAAAGATCAGGCCACCAAACAGGGTGCCATGGCACTTTTCGGCGAAAAATATGGCGATAATGTTCGTGTACTCACAATGGGTAATTTCTCATGTGAACTTTGCGGGGGAACTCACGTTAAGAACACAGGCGAGATTGGACTCTTTAAAATAATTGTCGAAACCTCATTGGCATCTGGCGTGAGACGTATTGAAGCCATCACTTCTACCAATGCCATCGACTATCTTTTAAACCGCTCTAAGATTCTTTCAGAAGTAGAAAAGAACTTTGCCGTTAAAGAAGAAAGAGTGCTCGATAAAATCTCCTCTTTATTTGCCGATGTTAAAGAGAAAAACAAACAACTCGAAGTTCTCAATGATAAACTTCAAAGTTTTGAATCAGAAAATCTTTTCAATGATCAAAAATCAATAAAAGATGGTCTGACTCTAACAATTGCTAAGGCACCTAACGCTGATCAAGGAAACATGAGAAAGCTCGGGGACATTTTTGTGGATAAATTTCCAAAAGGTGTTTTGTTTCTGTATGCCACTGAAGGTGACAAGGTTTCATTCATTATGAAAACCCATAAAACTAACACCACGATGGACTGCTCAGCTGTCCTGAAACAAGTCATGCCGATTGTTAATGGCAGAGGTGGCGGTAAGCCAGACAACGCTCAGGGCTCTGGTGATGCGGCCAAGACTCAGGAACTGATTAAAGCGATTGAAGGAGCTGTTAAGTGAAATTTGTATTCCTTGCCCTACTCATCTTAGTTGGCTGTACTAATAAGAATAAAAAAACTGACACTATTGAAATATCATTAGCTGGAGAAATCTCATCTTTAGACCCAGCAATCTGCTACGATGCCATATGTAACTTTGCAGTGGCCCAGATCTATGAATCACTTTATGAGTTTGAATACTTGAAGCGCCCATACTCTATGCGTCCTCTGCTCGCTGAAGGTCAACCGCAAATTTCACAAGATCATCTGACTTACACTTTTAAAATTAAAAAAGGTATTAAGTACCACGATTCAAATCTCCTCCCTAAAGGTCGTGAAGTTAAGGCACAAGATTTTATAAATCAAATCAAACGTCTGGCATTCATGGGAACCAACTCTCGCGGTCTCTGGCTCTTTGATGGAAAGATCAAGGGCTTAAAAGAATGGAGAAATAAAGTTCAAACAGATTTAAATCTCTTTTTTTCTGAATCAATCGAGGGATTAAGTGCCCCCGACGATCAAACAATTGTCATTCATCTTAACTATCCGTTCCCACAGCTGCTTTATGCTATGACAATGAATTTTACTTCTCCTATTCCAGAGGAAGCTATTAAGGCAGCAAAAAATGATTTCTCGTCTCAGGCCATTGGTACCGGCCCGTACTTCATTACCAGCTATAATTCATCTCAAGGTATCGATCTTAAAAAAAATGAATCATACACATCAAGCGTTTACCCTTCGGAAGGTGATCGCTGGTCTCGTGAGAATGGCCTGTTAAAAGATGCGGGCGCTAAACTCCCATTCATGGATAAAGTTCGCATTGTCGTCATTAAAGAAGCACAAACGGATTGGCTCAATTTCTTGAAAAAGAAAATTGATATCATCAACCTGACTAAAGATCATTATCATGTGGCCCTTACGCCAGTTGGAAAACTTAAGCCAGAAATCATCAAAGAAGACATTATCCTTCAAGCATCTCCTACATTGAACTACTGGTGGATCGCATTTAATTTGAAGGACCCGGTTATCGGGAAAAATCTAAACCTTAGGAAGGCCATTGCTCACGGTGTGAATATTGATAAATACATCGAAATTTTTACTTATAATGTCGGCCAAAAAGCTAATTCCATTTATCCTCCAGGGGTGCCAGGTTACTCTCCAGCAGCAGAACTGCCTTATAAATATGATCTCGCTCTTGCTAAAGAGTTTCTTAAAAAAGCAGGTTATCCAGAGGGCAAAGGTCTCCCGGCACTGAGATTTGATGTTCGTGGATCGGATACTCGCCGTCGTCAGATGGGAGAATACATCCAACAAGAACTTCGCGGCTTGGGCATTACAGTTGAAGTTGTAATCAACACATTTCCCGCCTTCATAGACAAGGCCCGCAAAGGTCAACTCCAATTCTGGCAAGGTGGATGGGTGCTCGATTACCCAGATGCTGAGAACGTCCTTCAATTACTTAGTTCAGAAAACCTCCCCCCTGGACAAAACTACTTCAATTACGAGAACGCCAATTATGATAAACTCTTCCAAGAAGCTCGCGTACTTGACGATGGTAAACGCAAGTTTGAACTGATGCAGAAGATGGAAGATTTAGTGAATGCTGAATTGCCTTGGGTGATGCAGTACTATGCTCGAAACTACATTCTTTCGCATAAGTATCTGAAGAACTTTTTGTATTCAGATATCATTTATAACAACATTAAGTATTTGAAGATTGAAGGGAAATAGAAACGAGGGCTCCATCCAAATTTGGTGAGCCCCCTGTTTTCTGGTTGGGGATTTTAATTTTAAAATCACTCATTTTTG
>JBILYY010000297.1:0-2557 GCA_044377495.1 Bacteriovoracaceae bacterium
TAGGACGTCTGGAAACTCTTGGACTGGAAGAGTTCGTTAAATTTGACCCAACAATTGTTAGAGGTTTGGATTATTATACCGGCGTGGTGTTTGAAATCTTCGATAAACATCCTGATAACCGTAGAGCGGTTGCGGGTGGCGGAGCCTTCGCAAATCTATTAGCTATATTTGGTGAGCAACCATTGCCAGGTGTCGGTTTTGGTATGGGTGAAGTAACACTGACAGATTTTCTAAAAACCCACCAGTTGCTACCAGATTTTTCAAAACAAAATATCGATATTCTGATTGCTCATACTGACGAGACTTCTGAAGCACATGTCTTTGCATTGGCACATCACCTACGTAGCAAACAAATAAAAGTGGAAGTTTTTCTGGGCGAAGCAAAACCCAAGAAGATCTTTTCCTATACTGACAAAAAACAACCAACCTTCGTCGTCATGATGAATGCTGAAGAAATTGCCAGTGAACTCCAGTTTAAAAATTTAAAAACTAAAGAAGTCCACAAATTGAGTCTTAACAATATGGACAAGATAATTGAAATGATCAAAGGGTCCCGATAATGGAAATCGAAAATAATTTACCAAAAACTTTTAGTCCCGAAGGTATCGAAGATAAATGGTACCAGAGATGGATGGATGCTCAGTCGTTTAAGCCTAAGAAAGGTAAACAGAATCAAACATTCACCATGATCATGCCGCCCCCTAACGTTACCGGTAAGCTACATATGGGGCATGCATTAAATGCTACCACTATGGATACCCTTACTCGTTATAAGCGAATGAAAGGCTTTGAGACTCTCTGGATTCCAGGGACGGATCATGCTGGAATCTCTACTCAATCAGTGGTTGAAAAGCTTGTCTGGAAACAAGAAAAGAAAAATCGTCATGACTTAGGCCGTGAAGAATTCGTAAAACGAATCTGGGCATGGAAAGAAGAATACGGTAGTGAAATTGTCTCGCAACAGAAAAAAATGGGTGTGTCTTGTGATTGGGACTATTCTACTTTTACTCTGGATGAAATCCCTAATAAGGCAGTAAAAAAATTCTTCGTTGATTTATTCAATGAAGGACTTATTTATCAATCTGATCGTCTGGTAAACTGGGATCCAGCTCTTCAGTCGGCAATTTCTGATGCTGAAGTTGAACATAAAGAAGTTAAAGGTTTCTTCTATTATTTAAAATACAAAGTAAAAGAAGAACCAGGCATGGAACTAATCATCGCCACCACCCGACCTGAAACAATTTTTGCTGATACCGCTGTAGCAGTTAACCCTAATGATGAAAGATTCAAGGATTTAATTGGTAAGACCGCTATCATTCCAATTTGTAACCGTGAAGTTCCGATCATTGGTGATGAGCACGTAGACATAGAAAAAGGTACGGGCTGTTTAAAAGTAACTCCAGGCCATGACTTTAACGATTTCGAAATTGGTAAACGCAATGATCTTCCTATTATCAATATCCTAAATCTCGACGGGACATATAATAAAAATGCACCAGAGATCGAAGGCCTAAAAACAAAAGATGCTCGTAAAAAAGTAGAAGAGATTTTACTTGAGTTGGGTGAATTGCTCGAAAAGAAAGATCATATTCATCCTGTCGGCCATGGTGAACGTTCAGATGAAATCATTGAACCTATGGTTTCAAAACAGTGGTTCGTAAATACAACCGCTATGTCTGAAACAGCTGTAAAAGCTGTTGAAAACGGCGAAATGACATTCTTTCCTAAAGGCTGGGAGAATACCTACTTCTCATGGCTCAGAAATCCTAAAGACTGGTGTATTTCAAGACAGCTTTGGTGGGGACATCAAATTCCGGTTTATTATTGCCGTCAATGTGATGCTAAATGGGCAGCAGAAGAAACTCCTTCAGAATGTGTCGAATGTAAGAGCGAAAATCTTTTCCAAGACCCAGATGTACTTGATACCTGGTTCTCTTCAGGTCTATGGCCACTGTCTACCTTAGGCTGGCCTGATGAGAAGGCGATGAAAGAGAAAGGTTTTGATCGTTTTTATCCCAATACGGTTCTGGTTACTGGGTACGATATTATTTTCTTCTGGGTTGCCCGGATGATGATGATGGGAATGAAAGTAACGGAGAAAGCTCCATTTGAGCATGTTTATATTCACGCTATCGTTCGCGACAAGCAAGGTCGCAAGATGAGTAAGTCACTGGGTAACGGGATTGATCCGCTCGATATGATTAAGCAATACGGTACTGATGCCATGAGATTCACTCTCGCGGCCGGTTCAGGATATAACCGTGACCTTAATCTTGATCCTGAAAGAATCGAAGGCTACAGAAACTTTGTAAATAAACTTTGGAATGCTTTCCGATTCATCTATCCGTATCTTGATATGGCAAAAGATGAATTGCCGGTCAAATCAGAATGGCATCTGCACGATAAATGGATTCTGGCTGAGCTTAACACAGTCGCCAAAAAGATGAATGAGTCATTAGATCTTTACCGCTATGATGATGCTTGTTCAGAAATTTATCAGTACGTTTATGATAAGTTTTGTTCATGGTACATCGAGCTTTCTAAAAACATTTTCAAT
>JBILYY010000298.1:0-2549 GCA_044377495.1 Bacteriovoracaceae bacterium
TATTGATTTATCCAAGCTGTTTTTTTAGGTAATCCTTTTTCGTGAATCACTGAACTTGCGAAGCTTAATTTCACGTGGCCTGAGGCAATGTCACATGCAACTCCGTTATGGTCTGATAGATCAATGGATCCAGTCTCTGATTTCATGGCATTATTTATTAAGCTTAATAGCTCCGCTTCTGGCCCTTTTTCATAGCGGGCAAGAGGGGTCCATGGAAATTTACTGCCGGCCATGATTTCTACGGAGTTATTTATTACCCGGTAAGGATTTTCAAACATTTCTGAATTCAATTGTTCACCATTTGAAAGCTGAAAGTTAAAACCCTGGGCCGGGCCACCCTTATTAATTAAGAGGGACGCTTTAAATGGATTTCTATAAAGTATTGACTCTTGGCATGTCTTTTTCAGATCAGATTCTTTCGAGTCAATCATGAGAACAGCTTGCTCAGGGATATAGGCCTGATTAAGCCTAATAAGTCTAACCTTTCCGCTTGGAAGGATAGCAACATCAAAAGTTACATCGCTATTAGTCGCCTTAACTGTCTCTACTTGAATAGAGTTAATATTCTTAATTAAGTCTCCCCAGTTTGTTTCGGCCCCGTACACTGAAGAAGATAAAACAGAGGCGATTAGATAATGAGAGATTTTCTTTAAATTTTTCATAAGTGATATTCCTTATTTCACGCTAAAAGTTGAGTTATGTTTAACTGTTGTCGTCTGATTTGATTCAAAAATAACTTCGTTTTTAAGTGTTGATGTGTCAGTTATTTCTTTAAGGTAGCTAGAAATTCCTGCATGGTTAACCATCAAGTAAATTGGAGTTGTGTTGCAGTTTGTTTTGGTCCCACTAAACCATGACGACTTACTTTTACAAATCGTTTGATATCCTCTGACCTCACTTGTTGTACCTGCTGCAATCTCTTTTGCTTTTTGTTCAGGGATCTTTTCAAGTAGGTTCAGTTTCGTAAGCTTTGAATCAACTGTGTCCATATATTCAGAGATAAACTTTCCAATTAGAAGGTGAAGTGTTCCGGCCTCTTTTTCCGCCTCTTCTTCACCTCGGCCCAGAAGGATTTCAGAAAGATCAAATTGAAGCCCTTTGTCATCGATTTGAATTTCTAGACCGTTAAGAACGTCTCCAGCGATAAGTTGTCCAAAGAATTCATCTCTTGTGTAGACCGTGTTTACGATTCGGCTTTGCATAGAGGTCACAAAGTCTTTAGTTGATAGGTCATATTTCATATAAAGTCTGATTCCCGCTTGAACCGGAACTTGATAATCCATGTTAATAGCTACGGCCGAATCAAAGATTCTCTTAAGAGTCTCTTCCTCGTTTGTTTCAGACATTTTGTTGTTCATTATATTTGAACAATAAGTTGCTGCTGATAGATCTACAATTCCACTCATTGATCCGTTCATATCTAATAGGATTGCATCTTTGGCATATTCATTTTTCTCCTGGCCCTCTGGAATGTGAGCGATTCCTGGGAAGCTAACTTTTAATGTACTTCGGCCCTCTGGCTCGAGTTCGCTATCCTTGGGTGATATTGCGACAACTGATTTTGTGATAAGGGCCGGCATAAATCGTATTGGATAGAGGAGTCCATTTGCGCCTATAAGTCCTTTATTCGCTTCTTGAAATGCACTTACTTCACTCATGCTGTCTGATTCAACTCTAATTTGCGCGCGAATGGCCGGGGTTTTTGAAAACCTTGCCATCAAATTTGATTTTTTCTTTTCTTGAATTGAGCGCTGCTTTAAAAAGTATTCAATTTTATCTTTAGTGATTCGGATTGAATTTTCATCCGTTAGGTCCTTTAGCTGTTTACTGAGTTCATCGATATACGTTGTGAGCTCTTTAATGGCCGGTGCCATCTCAATCATAGTTGTATACGTATCCGAATAATCATCGCAGATTCTTGAATCTACCAAGCGGTAAGGTCTTAAAATGGTCTTAGCCATGTTTGTTGAAGGAAGGATATAGGCCGTTTGGCAGTCTTGACTGAAATAAACCTGCGATCTACTCTTCCCAGAGGGCACAGCCACTTCACAGGCCTTTCTTGGTTTAAGAACAGGAAACTGGCCATCTGCTGGGCCTGGATCAGCATAGAGTGCTGAAGTTAAAGATACGAGTGAGGATAGGATCAATACTTTTTTCATAAAGTACTCCGATTTTGTTCGTTTGTTTTTTTACCAAGACCCGGGGTGAGTCATCCACCACCACCAGGACCTTAATCTGTATTTATAAGGATGATTTTTAATAAATTCTTCAAGCTCCACTCCGCAGCTAACCCAGTAGACTGGAGATTCGCTATTTGTCTCACTCTCACTGTTGTAGCCAACTTCAAGAGAGTAATAGGAGTCATCAGTGTTTTTGAAAATCTCTACGTCCCATCTTTCAAATCTCCCTGAAGCAGGATCTTTGTTCCAGTCACGAAAGCGGAAAGCAAAAACACGGTTGTCGTTAAAAATGATTTCTTTACTGTATCTGTTTTTAAATTCGTTTACATAAAATGGGATGTAGCGCTGAAATCCATTTTTGGTGATTAA
>JBILYY010000039.1:0-22735 GCA_044377495.1 Bacteriovoracaceae bacterium
TAGAAGATTGATTAAGTAACCATTTAAGATATATTTCGGGGTCAATTAAATAGGCACTCTCGCACGCCATATAAACATCATCACGTAATGAAAAAAGCGAAAAATCTTTTGAAAGTTCGCCGTTAGGATAACGTTTTTTTAAGTCATCAAGCTTGGTTAGGCCACCGGTATATTGGGTAATAGGAAAGACTCCTGCCGGTTGATCATTTTCAACATGAGAAGAGAAAGATTGGTAGGCACCGACTAAAAGATCGCCTAAATCGGAGTGACCCAGCGAAAGTCCTCTGGGTGCGACAATCGCTGTGGACCGAAGTGAGCATGTATGAGCAAAACTGTCAGAATCAAAAAGTGTGATTTCTGAAAATTTTTTATTTCCCTTGGCAAGAGCATAAAGCAGACTTCTGCCTGCTATTCCTCCCCCAATAATGGCGAGTCTGGTCAATTTCAATCCTTATTGTTTATTTCACTCATATTTTCCCACAATTTCTTGCCAATTTCTACTCTTGCTAGCTACCCTAAATGTTCTTTTATAATGTTATTTCGAAGGACTTTTCAGTATGGCGCCTCAGATCTTAGACCCACAAGCAATGATCTTTTCTACGACTAAACTTGGTTTACCCCCTCAGAAGGTCTTAGCGACCTGTAAACTGCTTTTTGAAGAAGAGTGCACCATACCCTTTATCGCACGATACCGAAAAGAAGTAACCGGCAACCTAGATGAAGTCCAAATCAGGGATATACAAGATTCCTACAATGAATACGTAGAAACTGAAAAACGCCGTGAATTTATTCTTGATGCTATTAAAAAGATGGAAGCTCTGACTCCAGAGCTTGCGAGACAAATCAAGGCCGCTTCAACGCTTAACCAATTAGAAGATATCTACGCTCCTTATAAATCGAAGAAAAAAACAAAAGCGATGATAGCAAAAGACAATGGACTTGAGCCATTATCTGAGATGATCCTGACTGGAAGTAAAGACATTCGTACGTTGGTGGATGAAATTAATGAGAAATTTGTTAAACCAATGGAAGGAAAAATAAAAGATGTTCAGGATGCCATCAATGGAGCCTGTGATATCATCATGGAAACTTTCTCGCACAAACTAGAATTGAAAGAAAGAATCCGTCAGACTTTCTGGGAAAGCGGCGTAATGAAAGCGGCTCTTCGTAAAGATGGTGAAAAAGTCGAAGATGCTCAGAAATTTAAAGACTTTTTTGAGTTTTCTGAACCCCTTTCAAAAATCAAAGACCCTAAGGCCAGTCACCGTTATATGGCGATGAGACGCGGAATGAATCTTAAAATCCTTAAGGTGGATGCAGAGATAGTTCCAGAGATTGGTTATACACTCATTCAAGAAGAGTTTTTTCCTAAAAAAGATAAACTGGCTAACTATGAGCTGTTAAAGAAGTGCGCTGAGAAAGCTTTTACAAACTACATCCAACCTTCTCTTGATCTTGAAGTTAAAAACGATCTCAAAAAGTTTGCGGATACCGCAGCGATTTCAGTCTTCGGTATAAACCTAAAAAACCTTCTGCTTCAACCATATCTTGGCTCAAAAGCTGTTATGGGGATTGACCCAGGTATCAGATCAGGTTGTAAGGTCGTGATCGTGGATAGCACGGGGAAATTTCTAGGTGACCACGTGGTTTATCCTCACGAACCTAAAAATGATAAAGTGGGCGCTGCGCTGATTCTGACCAAGATGATCGAAATGTTTAAAGTTGAATACATTGCCATCGGCAACGGAACTCATGGACGTGAGACTCTAGAATTTGTTGAATCACACATTCAACAAGTAAAAGACGGCCAAGTTAAGGCCACCATGACTTCTGAAGCTGGTGCATCGATTTACTCTGCTTCAGACATTGCCCGTGAAGAATTCCCAGATAAAGACGTCACTGTAAGAGGCGCAATCTCCATCGCTCGTAGATTTCAGGATCCACTCGCTGAACTCGTAAAGATTGATCCAAAGTCAATCGGTGTGGGTCAATACCAGCATGATGTAAATCAGATCCAATTAAAAAATAACCTTGAAGCCGTTGTTGAATCTTGCGTGAACTACGTTGGCGTGGATCTTAACACCGCCTCAGCTCCTCTACTGTCTTATGTTTCAGGGATTGGCCCAACGGTTGCTCAGAACGTAGTGAAATACCGTGATGCCAACGGTGGATTCAAATCTCGAAATGATCTTTTAAAAGTGACTCGTTTCTCGCAGAAAGTTTTTGAACAATCAGCAGGTTTTCTTCGTATTTATAACGGTCCTCATATTCTTGATGGAACATTCATTCACCCTGAGCGCTACCCAGTGCTTGAAGAGTGGGTAAAATCTAAGAAAAAAGATCTGAAAGATTTATTGATCGATGATTCACTTCAAAATGAATTGGCTTCGGATAAGCCACTCAAAGATAAAATTGGTGAGATCACTTTAATCGATATTGTTAAATGTCTTAAGGCCCCTACTCAAGATCCACGTACCACTTTTAAATCAGTTGATTTCACTAAAGGCATCTCAGGACTAAAAGATCTGAAGATCGGTCAATGGTACAACGGCGTAGTGAGTAACATCACTATGTTTGGTGCTTTTGTGGATATTGGAATTAAAGAAAATGGTCTACTTCACATTTCAGAAATGAGTGATCGTTTCGTAGAAAACGCCATGGATGAACTTAAAGTCGGACAAGAGTTAAAAGTTCGTATTTTGGGAATTGATATGGACAGAAGTCGCATTTCACTTTCATGTAAGGCAGATTCGCAGACCGAAGGTGTGACTGGAACTGGTGCCAATGCTGGCCATAGAAAAGGTGGAGGCGGTGCTCGCCCTCAATCGCAGCCACAGGTGCCGACCGGACCTCAGTTTAAGAACAATGCGTTTGCGAATTTAAAGAATATGCAGGTTAAAAAGTAAAACTTTAAGGCCCCTTTACTGGGGCCTTAATCTTCGAATTATTCAGCGTACACATTGACCATTTTAAGTGTTTTGCAGCTCGTAGGATCAACCACGACCGCCTCTAGACCATAACCACCCATAAATTCACTTGCAGCAATATAAACCGTAACATCAACGTCATATCCAAGCTCAACCTGAGTTCCGTAATAAGTGAAGGCCTTCTCTAGTTTATTAAAGTTAAAAACTTCACCTGTAAGGTGATGATATTCGTTGGCCTCAAACGCATTGATATAATCTTTAAGCACTTGTTCTTCACAAGATTTACCAAATGCAACAGTCGAAAGAATAAGGGACAAACCTAAGATAATTAATTTCATAAAACCGCCTTTTAATTTTAAATGGGAAATAGTCCTGAAAAACCTCTATGGCAAGGGCAGGAGGTTTGGAGTGTAAAAACTACTCAAGAAAATCTCTAAAAATGTAGTAGCCTTTTCTGGCGGCGCCATACGCCATGTAAGAGTGCCTGGCCTCCGGATTATACCCTTCACGGTTATCATCTAACCTCCAGGCAAGAGCACTTTTAAAACCGCAATTTATGGCATTTTTAAGAAAACTAGACGTAACTTGTGCCTGAAGATTGTCATCATAGGATTGACTTTTTTGCCCAAACTCTCCGAGCTGTAAAATATAGCCTTGATTGGAAAGGCGCTGAAAATCCGTGCAACGAGGAATGGCACCAAAATCGTTATAAAGGTGAATATCGTAAAAATCCAAACAGGAGTTACTCAGTATCCCTTCAAAAAATCTGGCCTCGGCATCGAGCCAGCCTAGAGAGGCCGTAACTGCTACCGGTCTATGGTGTCCTAGTTTGCATAAAAATGATGACATTGAGGCTTTAGGGTCCTCAAACATACCAAAGAATATAAGAGCATTGACCTCATTAACTAAATCAATTTGAGTAACAACATCTTTAAAATTTTGGCCAACCAATTGATAAATGGGAACAATGGCTGCCTGGTAAAACTGCTCCAGCATTCCGTACTTACTGTTAAATACATTCCACCAGAAAACTCCCAGCTGTTGATTCTTAGCAAAGTTTCCAAAAGCATTCCCATCCAGAAAAGTAAGATTCACTTTTAAGTGGTGCTTGCGGGCCATCTTTAAAAAATGGGTCAGATTTTTAAGGATTTCGGGTTTAAGTTTCAGAGTTCCTTCGTTTTGATTGTAAATAAATTGACTGAGACCGGCCCCTTCATAAAGCCACATTCTCAAAATTTCAGAACCACCTTCTTTATTTAAAATCATCAAGTCTTCGACATATTTTTGATCGTAGGTCTGATCCAGCCACTGAAAGCCATAATTATTTTTAAGCCACGCCTGGTTAAAGCCCTTAGTAAATGACCACCCTGAAACAGAAAAAAGCAACAAGGCCAGCGTGAATAGAATTTTTAAATTCATCTATTCAATCTACCATGACCTGATTTTGAGGGATTAACCTATCTGAATAGTGAGCAATTTATTCATGGATGAAGGGTCGTTATTTAGAAGGGAACTTCAGCACGCACTTCACAGCGTAGCCAAATGTGCTGTTTGAGCGATAAACCTCAATGGGAATAGCCTCTTTCAAAGTCACTAAACCCTTAAATTCTGGATTGGAGGCAATGAGCAAGCGCTGTTGCGCCTCCACGATTTCGTTGCAATTTTTTTTACCATCAACGTTTTCTTTCTCTGTATCACCATTATCCTTAATGATAGTTCTTAAATTGGAACCGGCATGGCCCAAAATGGGAAGAAGAAGGAGGATGAATATGCTTACGCTGAAACGTTTCATTTAGACATTATTTCAAGAAATATGCCCTAACTGGAAGAGGGACTAAATTTGCCGCAAGATTAAAGAAAAGTCTGTTTTTTCCCGATAAATCAACATGCTCAATTCATTCAAAAATGGCTGGCTCATTCTTGCCAGCATTCATCGCCTCTTTTTTAAACATCCTGCTCTGGTATTACCTATAATCTTCTGTTGGCTCGTTTATGGTTATACCATCATTTATTTCCGTTTTAAATTTGATTGGACTCATTTTTCTAATGTTCAAAACTACTTGATTGTTTTCATGATTATACTATTTTTTTCAACCATTATCTCCATTTCAAATTTAGTTGTTCTTGAGCTTATTCAACAAATTGAAAGTGGAAAACCCACATCAATTGTTAAGTCCATATCAGACGCATTTACCCAAAACTTCATTAGGGCCTTCCCGATTATTCTGACTTGGGCCATTTTATGGTTCATAATTGCCGTCATTGAAGCGTTCACACGTGGGAAGAAGAAATCAAAAGAAAAAGATAGCTACGCAGATGAGTTAAATACCAAGAACATGGCAATCGAACTCGCGAACGTCCAAGAATTCTCGTTCAGTTTACTTATGTTTAATGCCATCAAGAAAGGTTTTAGAATGATGGCCTTCACCATGTTTCCGGCCATCGCCTGGGAAGATGACAGCACGATGAACGCTGTCAAAAAAGGGTTTGTGATCGTAAAAAACCGTTGGGCAGAATTTGCTACGGGCTTTGTCTTAACCTCGGCCCTCAATCGTCTGATTTTTTTTCCAGCATCTCTTTTTCTGGCCTTTGCAAAAGATGAAAAGAATATCCCAGATCAGGCATGGACCTATCTTCTTTTCTATATCGCTTTGGGATGGAGTTACTCTATTTATCTTGAAATGCTTTTTACAGCAGAGCTTTATCTATGGGATATGAATTGGAGAAAGGCCTGCAAAAGGGCTGAGTCCGAGGGGCGAAAGATGCCTGAGTTTAATGAAGTCAAAAGGCCATCGATCATGGATGACACCAACGATATGAAAAATATTATCATCAAAAATTGGAATACGAAGACGCCAGATAAAGAATAGTTACGAATCGGATAAAGTCCCTAACGTTTTTGAACTCTTTGCACCCAGATCTTTCAAATTTTCCATTCTTGAGGCGAGACTACCCTTACCAGTGAGCATCTTCCCCTTGAGGTTATCAAACGAATCCCCCACTTTGCGAATCTGAGATTGCATCTGGTCCAGGTCTTCAGCAACTCCCGCAAATTTATCATAGAGAGCACCCGCCTGACGGGCGATCTCTACTGCATTCTTATTTTGCCTCTCTTGCTTCCATAAACTCGACACCGTTCTCAGAGTGGCCAGTAAAGTTGAAGGAGAAACAAAAACAATACTTCGCTCCCATGCATAATTAAAAAGCTCTTTATCTTTTTGCATGGAAAGTGTGAACGCCCCTTCAATCGGGACAAACATCATCACGTAATCTGGAGTCACTAGTTTATCTAACTGATGATAACTTTTTTTAGATAGTCCCTTGATGTGCTGGTAGAGAGAATCAAGAAAGGCGGATAGATCTTCCTCAGTTCCATCATTCACATAACGCTCATAAGAAACCAGACTGACTTTTGAATCAATAATCAGATGCTTTCCTTCCGGAAGATTAATGATCACATCCGGCATCTGATGTTTACCTTCATCATCTTTGAGTTTTAAATCTTTGCCTTGAAGGGTGAACTCTTCGCCTTCTCTAAGGCCTGAGGCTTCCAGAACTTTTTCTAGAATCAACTCTCCCCAGTTCCCCTGAAGCTTGACGTCTCCTTTAAGAGCGCGCGTCAGGTTCTCGGTCTCAAGACTCATCTTTTGGCCAGTCATCACAATTCGCTCAATCTCCGAATGAAGTTTCAAGCGGTCCTTAGTATCCGTCAGATGCATCTCTTCAACTTTACGCTGAAACTCCGTCATCTTATCTTTAAAGGGATTCAGCATGAGCTCCATGCCCCTAAGGGAATCTTCCCGAAAGCGTTTGGATTTCTCTTCAAAGATTTGTTGTGAAATATCTTTTAGTTTAAATTCCAGCTTCTCACTACTTTCCACATGAAACTTTTCCTGCAGACTGTACTTTTCTTTCAGTAGCTCATAATTCAAGCGGATGTTTTGAGTTCTGAGATATTGAACAAACCATCCCAGAAAGAGGCCGGCCAACGAAGCTATGATGTAATATTCCATGCCTTATTATTCCAAGGGCAGAGGCGAATTGCCAACCTCGAACTAATCAGAGCGTTTTGCTCAGGCCGAAGTTGATAGAATTTGTAATCCTCCGTCTTTCGGCTATGATAATTGTATGGCGAAGAAATCAACTGCTCTCACGACTAACTATAATCCTGATCTGGCCCAGAAGTTTCATGAGGCGAGCCAGAAAAAAAGTGATATCCAGGAATTTATCCAAGAATTTTTAGTTCAGTTCCTCTCAGTTGATACGAAAACCGCCTATATAAAAGACCTTAGATTCTTTTTTGATTTTTTAAAATCTGGTGATGTGACGATTTCTCATCCTTCAGAAATCAAATCATTCCATTTTCAACTCTACCGCGACCATTTACTAGAAAGAGGTTTGGCCTCCGCGACTATCAACCGCCGTTTAGTTTGCATTCGCTCATTTATTAAATGGGCAGTGGCGGCCAGAATGATGGATCACAATCCGCTAGATACGATTAAACTTCCGAAAGTTCAGACTGAGTCCCCGACTGTTGCCTTTGATGATGAAGAAGTTGTCACGATGATCAATGCTCCTGATATCAAAACTCATAAAGGCCGCAGCCATCGTTTAATCATGGTGATGCTTTTTAATCTTGGTCTTCGTCGCTCCGAGCTGGTAAACATTAAACTTTTTCAGCTCTTTCAGGATCGAGGGCACATGGTGCTTAGAATTCACGGTAAGGGTGACAAGGTTCGCTTGGTGCCCCTTAACGGCAACGTCCAAGGTGAGATTCAAAGTTATCTAGATCACTTAAAAAATAATGGTATTGATATGGGTGGAGAAGATTATCTGCTTCAAACAGACATGGGCAAAAAAAATGATCGCCCGATGGACGGTTCTACTATTTACAGAGTGATTGAGAGATATGCACTTGGACTTGGGATTAACAAATCAGTTTCGCCGCACTCATGTCGAGCGACAGTTATCTCTCATCTGCTAGACACTCAAAACACGGCCATTAGAGATGTTGCGACGTTTGCAGGGCATGCCAATATCACGACAACTGAAAGATATGATAAAAGACGAAAGAATTTAGATAAATCTGCTGCGTATCAGGTAGATTTTGATTTGAAGAAGGCTTAAGCCGATTTCGCTACCAACGCTTCTTTATAATGCTCACAAATCATATTTCGCGTGTGGGCCACAAAATCCCTTATCCCTTTAATCTTATCGTTTGAAGCTGATAAATTTTCGTAAGACACAAAAAGGTAGGCCTTCTTGTTCTTTAAAAAATCAAAGCTCGACTGGACAACTAAGTCCTGAGCTCGAAGGGTAATGGCATCTTCTTTTTTCGAAGAGTACATTAAATTAAAGGCATATTGAGAGAGGTGATCTTTTAATGCTTTAAGGTCTTTTCCGCAGGCATCCGCAAGTAATCCTGAATCGATCAAAATCCTCATCTCAGAATTCGGGGAAATGGATTTTAAAAATACATCAGAATCCAATGAGAATAGAAGGCCGTTCATCGTTAGCTGTTCCAGAGATATGAGGCCAGCTTGTGAAAATTCGTTTCCATACTCCATAAGAACTTTAGATTTAAGGCGAATTCGGTAATCGCGCTTAGGAAGTTTGCCTCGTAGGAGATAAACCATCACAAAATCTTTATAAGTTGAATTGTTAAAACATTCAGCTATCGCCATGGAACGAAAAGGACCGGTTCCAGAAATAAATGATAATTCAATCGGGCCAAATGGATCAATACCCAACGAAAGCTGCATTTGATTAAGAATATATCGTTCATACAAATCGAACATTGTCGTTTGATGCACTTTCTTCTCAGTGCGTATCCAAACTGTAATGAGAGAAAGACGATTGAGTGCCATTTCTTTGCGTTTAAATTCAATTTTAATTTCAGGAATATTTTCCATGCGCTTTTTAACTGCATCACAAGTCTCATGATAGTCGGCCCAATGAAAAACCATGTTACCGTTATCACACAACGAAAAGTCCTCACCTAAGCTCTGTTGAACTGTAGATTCATTTTGGAAAATTTGTGGAAAAATTTCTGTAATTGTCGCCTGTGACATGAAAGGTCCTTTTCAATCAATAAAAGATTCATCCTGAATCTCATGCTTCTATTTTAACCTGAAAAAGAATTCTAACCAACACTTCTCACGATAGAGACAAAGTTCTGATTTTCCTTGCGGAAATTGAGAAACGATAAGTAGCTGAAAACGACTGAAATTCCAAATGGGATAAGAAAACTCAATGATATGTGGTTGAAATTTAATTCAATTGGAAAACGCCGCTCAACAAAGATATCCGGAACGAGATCGTGACCGTAAACCTCAAGTACTCGTAAAGTGATAAAACCTGCCACTGTACCAAAAATACAAACGATTCCAGAAAGGATCAGAATGAACCTGAAACACAATTTAACTAACATTTGTTGAGGCATGCCCAGAATCCAAAAACTCATGAGATCGCGTCTAATTTTTGAATAAAAAATCAAAAGTCCCGTCGTGATCGCAATTGAAACAAGTAGACTCATGCTGATGAACAAGAAAAGCATGACTTTGGTTTCTAGATTTAAAGACCATACTAAGGCCCCATTCATTTGCTCCCAACTAACAATTCTAAATGGCACTTCCGTTTTGAAATCTTTGATTCGAGACAAGACATCAGAATCAGGATTTCCGAAAATTCGAATCTGATTTATTCCTCTTTCTCTTAAAAGATTTTGAACAATTTCAACTCTTCCCCACACTTCGAATTCATCAACTTCAGGAAGTTCGGTGTAAAGATAATCTGAAAGAGTTTCTGACACGAAACGAGGAACTTCTCCTAGGAGGGAATCCGTCACTCCAGGTGATATAATCTGCAGATCATCCAGAAACTGAAGACGAATTTTTGATGCAAGCTCACTGCCTATAACAAGCCCGGAAAAATCCTTGTCATCTAAAAACTTAGGTCTCTCATCACTTAGAAGAATTCCGTGAAACTTTGCAGGAGCGACATAATTTTTATATTTAAGCATGACCTCAGATTCAAGTTCAGAATAAAAAGGGATACCTTCTTTTCTTAAGATTTCACGAATCTCGTCCAGCGGTTCATTGGTAATAGAGTCAAACTGAATGAGGTGAGAGCCATGAACGCTTTTTGAACGGTTAATTAACCCGCGCTGCAAACCACCCATGATTCCTTGAATAACCATAAGTGAAAAAGCTGAAATAAAAAGGCCAACGACTGCTATAAAAAGCAGACGTTGGCGTGTCTTTGCGAAAAAAATATATTTAAAAAAATAACTAAAAAAAGGCCAGATTCTCATTTAGAGATCATAAAACTTTCTTTTATCATTGACCATCATAGAAAGCATGGGAGAAACCTGATAACGCTCCTGATTCACTTCTTTAGCGAAGTTATTCAAGCGCTCAACGATCTGCTCCAGCCCTTCCTGATCGGCCCAACGCAAGAGTCCACCTTTAAACGGAGGAAAACCTGTCCCATAAATCATTCCTACATCAATAGTGGCCGCTTTATCACAAATTTTGTCTGCAAGAATATAAGCAGCTTCGTTAACCATCGGCAGGAAAAGTCGCATCTGGATCATCATCTCATCCATATGCTTTTTCTTACCTGGAAGCAACTTGGAAAGCTCAGGATTTTTTCCTGTCGATTTTCCTTTCTCATCATATAAGTAGAAACCTTTATTATTTTTCTTCCCTAGAAGTTTCGCGTCGTAGAGTTTAGTTGATAAGGTACTTGGATTGGCGCGTTCTCCTAGGCCTTCATGCATAATCTTTCCAACCTTAACACAAACATCTAGACCGATCTCATCCATCAGACGGCAAGGACCCATTGGCATACCAAAATTGAGAGCTGCTTCATCCAATGCCTCTACCGAAACACCCTCTTCTAATAAGAAAGCTGATTCATTTAAATAAGGAGCAAGGATGCGGTTAACCAAAAACCCTGGACCATCTTTTACGACGATAGGAGTTTTCTTTACATCCAGAACCCATTTTATGAGTGTCTGAATTGTTTTTGGATCAACCTTGTCATGAGTGATAATTTCAACTAACGGCATTTTGTTAACTGGATTAAAAAAGTGAAGGCCTGCAAAACGTTCTGGTTTTTTAAGCGCCTTACTCATTTCTTGAACTGACAATGAAGACGTGTTTGAAGTCAAAATGCTATCAGGACGAACATACTCTTCAAGTTCAGCAAAAACTTTTTTCTTCAAATCCATATTTTCAACAACCGCTTCAATCACCAGATCGGCACTCTTCATACCTTCAAGAGTGAGCGTAGGCTCAATTGAGCGCATTTTACGGTTAAACTCATCTTCAGTCATGCGGCGTCTTTTAAGCGCCCCTGCAAAGTTCTGAGAAGCTTGTTTAAGTCCCAATTCAAGTGCCGCAGGTGTTATATCTTTCATGAGTGGTGCTTGATTATTGTGGGCAAAAAGCCAGGCAATTCCTCCACCCATCACACCAGCACCAATGACGGCCCCACGCTTAACGGAAGGAAGTTGGTCTTTGTTATCGAGCTTCTTAGAGTTATCAGTTAGAAAAAATATGTGCTGAAGATTCTTAGACTGTACACTTTGTGAAAGTTCAGCAAACCCCTGAGCTTCCATTGCCAAATAATCCGCACGGCTTTTTCCAGCTCCGCCTTCTAAAAGCTCTAAGATTTTTAAAGGGGCCGGGTAAAAACCTTTGGTGGTTTTCATAACTTGTTCGCGAGCTTTTTGAAATATAATTTTACGGGTCAAGAAATTGTCCATCGCCGCTTTTTCTATTTCTTCTTTAAATGTTTTTTTCTTTTTTGGTTTAGTTAGATACTGGGGTGCAAGTTCCTTCATCCGTTCAATAGGTAAAATGGCATCAGCAAGTCCCATTTTATAAGCATTTTTACCCTTAACTTGCTTACCTGTAAGGATCATATCAAGCGCCGCCGGTAGACCAACTTTTTTAGGCAAACGGTACGTTCCGCCAAAACCCGGTAGGATCCCGAGCATAACTTCTGGAAGACCTAAGGCCGTTTTAGAGTTGTCTGAAACAAAAATCTTTTTGCAACAAAGAGAAAGCTCAAGTCCACCACCTAGGCAAACACCATCAACCAAAGAGGCCGTCGGCATTTTAAGATCTTCAACTGAATTGAATAATTTGTGGGCCTGCTCAAGATTTCTAAGAGCATCTGCTTCATTTTTAAGATCATTAATAACCGAAATATCCATTCCAGCAAGGAAGACTCCTGGCTTATGAGAAAAAAAGCACAAACCTTTGGCGCCTTTTTTCTGATCTAATTCTGTCGCAGCTGCAATGGCCAGAGTTAATTCGGCCAATGAATCCCGAGTTAGGGTCGTCATGGATTTTTTTTCGTTATACCCAAGGCCAATCCAGATAATTTCGTTATTAATCTCGTAAGATATATGTTGATAGCTCATTTCATTCTCCAATTAGACTTTCAAATTCTCGATAATCACAGCACCACCCTGACCACCACCAATACAAAGTGATGCCAGTCCGTATTTTTTCTTCTGGCGCTTTAATTCATGAGCAAGTGTCACAACTAAACGTGACCCAGTTGAACCAACTGGGTGGCCAAGAGCTATTCCTCCCCCATTCACGTTCAAACGATCTAGCGGGATGGTACCAATGGTCTCATCAATGCCCCATCTAGATGATAAATTTTTATCGGCCATAACTTTCAAACAACCCAGCACTTGGGCAGCGAATGCTTCATTTAATTCAAATAAATCAATATCTGAAAGCTTAAGCCCTGCACGCTTCAAAACTCCATGAGTCGCAAGAACTGGACCTAAACCCATTCTCTCAGGCTCCAGGCCGTGAAAATGGTAATCAATCATTCTTGCCATAGGATCAAGATTATATTTCTTAACGGCTTCTTCAGAGGCAAGTAGCCACATTGATCCACCATCAGTTAGCGGACAAGAGTTAGCAACAGTAACAGTTCCAGTTTCTTTTTCAAAGTAAGGTTTAAGTTTTCCTAGACCTTCAACCGTCGAGTTTTCACGAAAGCCAATGTCATCAGCAATCATTTTATCTAGTTTGTATCCGGCAGTGATAGGAAGAATCTCTTCACGAAATTTTCCGGCCTTAGTAGCAGCAGCTGCCAAATGGTGAGAGCGGTTTGCAAACTCATCTTGCTCTTTACGAGAAATACCTAATTCACGTGCAAGAGTTTCGGCAGTTGCCCCCATATTCTTACCGCAAAAAGGATCTGTGAGACCTTGCTCAATAGCAATCACTGGAGCAAGAAAGTGCGGACGAAAGCCTGCAATGATTTTCAATTTTGCAGCGGGAGATTTTGCCTTCATCAGATTAATAAACATCTCTGTCATATCTTTATTAAACATGAGGGGCATCTGACTCATATTTTCGACACCACCAGCGAAGATAAGGTGTGAGCGGCCTGAACTAATTTTATCGAACCCCTGAGAAAGGGCTTCCATACCAGAAGCACAGTTACGGTGAACGGAGTAACCTGAAGTTTTTTTATGAAGACCAGCTTCAAGAGCTATGATTCTTCCTACGTTAGGGTATTTAGCAGGTGCACCAGTACAACCCACAATCACTTCATCAATTTGATCAGAAGGAAGGCCATGTTTATCCATCAAATGGCGGATTAAATAGTGCCCTAGATAAGGAGATGCGATCTCTTTAAGCTCAGCTCCACTTTTCACACAGGGAGTTCGTTTTCCATCAACAAGATAGACGGGTTTCATATGTGTCCTTTGAATAAAATAATAGTTTAAAATTAACCCTATTATCATAATTCAAGGTGCCTATCTTCAGAAGGCAAAAGCATTTCAATCAGGCATAAAATAGTGTGCGTCAAAAACAAAAACCCCCGGCGAGCCGAGGGTTTTAAAACTAAATTAATATTTGAATCTGATATTCTTAGAAAGTTACTACCGCACCAGCGAAGATCGACATTGCTCCTGCGTTGATGATTTCAGTTCCTAGTTCACGAAGGCGATTTTGATCCGGGTTATTATTTCCGTTCTTCGAAGCTTCTGAAGATAAAGAGTTACCCAGACCAGTTGAATAAGCAGCTTCGATATTTATCCCAAATGTTTTAGTAATCAATATCTCAGTACCACCCATTACAGTTCCGCTAAAGTAGCTTGTTCTAAATTCTTCGTTACCAAAGTTATACATGTCACCATTGTTGTTGTTAAAAGTGCTGTAAGGATCGTTTTCAGTATAATTTGAAGTTGAACGATTATAACCAAGACCAGCACCAACATAAGGACGGAAACGCTCACCTTTAGTGATGAAAAACTTACTGTAAAGATCAAGGCCCATTGATTTATATTGAATCTCACGAGACTGATAACCATTACCAAAATTCATTGAAGAGAATGAGTTATTAGCAAAATCTTGTGTTTTAAGAGTCGAATAGTTAATACCCATACCCATTGAAAAACGAGTTGTGATATTTGATTCAAGTCTAAGACCAGCAGAAATCTGGGCCTCTAACTGCTCCACTTTACCATTGTATTGAGTCGCACCAGCATAAGGAATAAGTTTAATTTCTTCAAAAGGTGCACCAGTTAAAGCGGCTGCCGGTGCAGCAGCAACAGATGTTGCAGCTGGAGCTGCCTGCTGAACTTGTACTTCTTGTTGAACGACTTGAGCTTGATCATTTCTACGATTGCGAACATATTTATCGCAATCTTTACCTGGATTTTCATCCATCAAACATTTGATTTTTGCATTGTATTCAGCAATATCTTTCTGAGCAGATTTTTTGTTATCAAGATAATCTTCAGTAGTATCTGAAAGCTTCTCAGTGGTCTTGCTCAATTCGTTATAGCTCTTCGTCTTATCTTTATTCAACTGAACTTCATTTTTTTGTTTTCTGATTTCGCTCTTGATTTGCTCAAGCTCACCATCAGTAGCTTGCTTCTCACTTAAGTACCCATCAACATCGATAGGATCAGAGTTAAGAACCTGCTCTTCATTTTGTGCATAGGCGGTGGAGAAGCTCAAGGCGATCACCAACGCTAAAAGATTTCTAGATTTCATAAATTCCTCCTCGCAAGGACGTTTCATATCAATTTGAAAGAAGTTTACGCCAATAACGCGAAGCAATGATTAAAATCAGATAGAGGATGTAAAAGTTACATTAAAAGAAGAATTGAAGGGACTACCTAGGCAGAGGATATTTCTTATACAAATTCTGAGGATCAAAAAGACTTGTGTAGATTTTTAGCTGAGTATTCATGTAACTATCTGGATTTGTGATGAGAAACGCTTCCGTTTTCTTTAAAAGTGCCACGCCCATGCTTACAGATACGGCCAACATAAGGATGTACTCAACAGACGTCTGACCCTTTTCTTTAAGATAAGTTCGAAGCTTCATAAACACGATTATATCCTAAATTCCCTCTATTCCATAACAAAGCGACAAAAGGCCCAGAGAACGATAACGAAAAGGGCCCCAGTACTCAAAGCCCTGAATATTACGATCGTTTACAGCAACTTCCAGAGGTAAGCGATTGAGTATTGGTGCCTCAAATTTTCCCTTCTCACGCGACTCACGAAGATCCATCGTTACACTTAAACTACCCTTGAAATCAGCATTTAAGGCATCAAAAGGTAAAGTTTCAGCATCATCACGATAAGAATCCCTGATCTGCTTTTCATAAAACTCCGGCTTAGATCCTGGCAGCTCAGGATAAGGACAGTCGTAAAAAGAAACCCCGGCCCCAGAAGCAAGAACTCTATAAGGAGTTTCAGAGCCCAAAAGTTTATTATGAGTCATAAAAGTTAGATCAGTAGGAGGATTAGGCGAAGCGATCCTTTTAATGGGTGTCATTTTAGTTTTTCTAAAAATTGGATATTTAGACTTAACTTGAAAGGGCACATCTTCTGGTAAATGAGCAAAAAACAATACTCGATCTCCTGAGATCACTCCCTCAAAACTTGCAAGGAGGAGATTCTCAAACTTCTGATCATGCAGTTGCCAGAATTGAATCGAACTCTCTTTATAATCTCCACCCAACAACAGCAAACGCCTCTTTAATTGGGTATTGAGAAAAAAATCATGTAACCGATATATAGGAGATAACATCCGAAAAAAATAAAAAGGAACTTCTTCTGGAGATAGATATGTTTTTAGTTTCTCTTCAGCCGATAGTCCAAGCAGATGGATAAGGCTCGAGTATTTTAAATCTTTAGAAACGGCATATTCCCGATTAATCAATTCACTGAAGCGAGAATAAAAAGTTTTAATCCACTTCGGACCCTGAAGTTCGAAACGAAGACCCTTGGGTCGTTTTGAAGCATCAAAACAGGCCACCTCATAACGTCGTAATTCCTCTAAAAAATATTCATTAAAAGATTCTGGAGAATCCTTATATGGCAGATCCAGGTCGGTCGCATCTATAAGCTCAGGGAATTTTCGAAGGACTTCACGTAAATTTTCAAAAGGGGTTTTGCCCAGACGCAAGCGAAGCTCACTCGTTACAAATTCAACTCCGGCCGGCAAAAGAAATTGCTTAAGGTCCATGAGTTCTGGAATGTCGTAATTTCTACCGAGACGCAGAAGCGAGCTAACTTCCATCTCACTTAAATAATGAAAATGATAACTATCACCAAAGAAACGCGGGTCATCGATTAAGAGTGTTGAGCGATTACGTTTAAGGGAAATCAGCCCTCGCACCAAAGACATTAGCCCCATGCCCACAAGAATTTCTTGGTAGCGATTTTTTAACATGAAAGAACTTCCTTCTGAAACACTGGATAAGATTCTATCTGAGTTCTAAGTCTATCATGAACTTTAAAGCCGGAGATATCTTCTGAAAGCCATTTTAAGAATTCCTGATTAGATTTGACTTCTTTCATACTCCCAAGAGACTGGGCCAAATCAAACTCAGTGGAGCGGTGATTCACAGGCCCGCAACTCAGATGTTCACTGCCCGCCACCAGCGGCTCCAAGATAGAATGCACACTCACTCCGAAACCACCACCAACGTAGGCCATCCCGAAATCAGCATAAAGCTCACACAATATTCCCTTCTTATTTACCAGAATAGTGGAACCTGTAGGAGGTGTTTCCATTGAAGTATCAGAAACAACTTCCATCTGCCGCCCTAAGGCGACAAGCTTCTGACGAATCTCTTCAAAGATTTCTGGTTTCAATTGATGAGGAACAATCACCAGAAGAATGTCTTGCGGGAGATCTTTTAATAAAAATAAATCCTGCGGCCAGGCATTACCCATAATGAGACGTTTGTTACGTGGATATTGATCTATCACTTTTTTGAGGCCGTGATATTGAGGGAAAAATTTAGCAAATTTTTCTTCACGCTTTTCCATTCTTCGCTTGATCTGCTCCATTCTAAAATCATAAATAGTGCCACTCATTCCCATCTCTTGGCCTTGCTTATAATCAGCTTCGGTGGCGAAAATGGTAAAATCAGAGCGCATTAAAAAGGCCATCTTATAAAAAGAAATATTTTTTCTTTTTGTCCTTTCTTTTTTGAACGTAACCCAAACAAGTTTTAATTTTCGACCTGGTTTAAAACTCCAAACAAGAAATTCAGGAAAAAAATCATATCGAACTAACATAAAAGTTGATGATGTGATCCAAGATGAAAAACTAAGCCCCAAAATAGGATAGCGCAAATAACGTATTAATTTAGGATGACGCCTATGGAGGTCAACTATCGTTTTCTCAACACTTGGTGAAAAGAAAACCAGTTCCAGATGTTTTTCCTTCGAAATAGCGTCATCAATCAAGCTTGCGACTTGTTGGAACTCACCTTCACTGGAAAATTCAAAACAAAGATCGGCCTTAATGCCATCTTGTTTGAAACTTCGACACCCCTCTTCAGTTTTGTTCTTCATTTCAAATTCGATCCGCGAGCGAACTTTAGGAATAAAAAAGAAAACCCATTTCAAGGTAGAGAGGATAGGAAAATAAATAAGCCACAAAAAAGCTGAGCCTAAATACCATTTCATGGATTGACTCCCATGCTGATATAAGTTTCATGAACCTTTGAGACAGATATTTCTTCCATGCAATAAAGTTTGTCCCGAAAACAAGCTTTTGAGCCAGTCGTTGAACAGGGCTTACACCACAGCTCCTGAGACAGGTATTTTGACTTTGAACCGTGTGGAGCAAATCCAAACCTTGGATCAGTTGGACCAAAGATGGTTAAGCAAGGTACGCCATGGGCCTCGGCGATATGATTCATACCAGAATCATTACCAATGCAAACTTTAGTTTTGGCCAGAATACTCATAGATTCTTTGAGCGACGTCTTGCCTTGAAGATTTAATAATCGATCAGATTTAATTTCAGAAAAAGCTTCACAAAATTTATCCTCAGGTCCTGCTAGCACGACAATCTTAAAAGTCGTGCTATCCAAAAGTGTTTTGGCCAAATCGACAAATGATCGGATCGGCCAGCGCTTAGGAGCAAAAGAAGCCGAAGGAGCAAGGACTACATAGTCCCCATCTATTTTATATTCTGGAAGTGCACCCAGAGTTGTCATCTCTTCATGTGCGCCATGAACAAAATCTTTAGTCCGGCGCACACCACGGGTTTCAAAAAACATTGATTCAAAATCGTTGATGATTCTTTCAACCTGAGGCTCAAGCCCAAAAAACTTTGTACTTATTAGCCGCTTAAAAAAAACGCCTTTGAGTTTAGTTAAAAGAAATCTCTCCCATCGTCTTTTATCAAGAGTCAAGGCCGGCGTGGTCCAGAAGTTCATGCGCAAACGAAAAGACCTAAGGGTTGCGTGCATGTCCATGATTAGATCAATGGGTTGCTTTTCATCCAGATCATCAATTTTTTTTATCAGATCTTTCCATTTCTCGCCACCACGTCGGTTAAAACTGATCACGTTATTAAGACCTGGGTGAGTATCAATCAGGGAAACAAATTCTTGGGAAGTGACAAAAGAAAGCTGTAGGTTCTTCCCGTATAACGAGCGTAACCAGTTTATCGTTGCTGTTTGAAGAACCACGTCTCCCATACTGGAGAAACGGATCAGAAGAATATGCATAATTAATTGTATCAGTAACTCATCAAAAGTGGAGAGAACTCTGTTGATTTGTGATTTTTTATGACATTTTTGTTATAATCATCGACCCACTTTTTGTACTGATCCCACCTGCTCTCTCCAAAAAGATTTTTATAGTCTCGTTGAACTTTCTCTTCAAGCTCGATCAGCCTGCGCCGCTCTTTAAAACTCAATTCTGCAGGCCTTTGGCCATTTTTTCCATAGATAGATCCAGTTTCTTTGAAATATTCCTGGGTCAACTTCTCTTTGCGTTTTAAAAAACTTTCCGATATCTCCAGATCCTCCAGAAATTTATTCTGCGCTATTCCAATTTCATCGCTGGCCTGGATAAAGCTTTGCTCATCTTGAACTATAATTTGAACATCACGATCGGATATTTTGGGAGCGTCTTGTTTTTTTACTAGCGCCGCAGTGCCTGGATTATTCTGAGGACCTCTGAGAGTCTCAGACCCCTCAGGCGCACCTTTTTTTTCCATCACGATGCGCTCAATAGGTGGTTGATTTATTTCTTCGAAATAAAAATATATCAAAACCACATTCAGAATCAGACTGAGGGTGAGAAGCTTCTTCATCAATTATTCAGCAGTCTGGCCGCTTCTTTGGCATGATAAGTAAGTATAACATCCGCACCTGCACGTCTAAAACACATCAGATTTTCCATCATGACTTTATCATGATCAATCCAACCATTTTGGGCCGCGGCCTTCACCATAGCGTACTCTCCGCTCACGTTATAAGCAGCAATTGGCAGTGTGAAACTTTGTTTGAGACGGTAAATGATATCAAGATAAGGAAGCCCAGGTTTTACCATCAGAATATCGGCACCTTCAGCTTCATCCAAAGCCGCTTCACGAAGTGCTTCGTCCCCATTGGCCGGATCCATCTGATAAGTTTTTTTATCACCTTTTTTCGGAGCAGAATCAAGGGCGTCCCGAAAAGGTCCGTAGTATCCCGAAGCATACTTAGCGGTATAGCTCATGATCATGGTGTTATGAAAACCTTCATTATCTAAAGCATTTCGAATATATCCAACTCGTCCATCCATCATATCCGAAGGTCCGATAATATCCACACCAGCTTTCGCCTCACAAATTGCTTGTCGGGCCAGTACTTCTAAGGTTGCATCATTTAAAATTTCACCAGTTTTAGAATCCACTAGTCCATCATGGCCATCAGAAGAATAAGGATCAAGAGCAATATCTCCCATGACCATCATGCCAGGAATCGCTTCCTTAACTGCACGAATGGCGCGGGCATTTAGGCCATCGGAATTATAAGCTTCACGAGCGTCCGGAGTTTTTAAATTGTCATTAATTGCTGGAAAAAGTGCGACACTTTTCACACCCAAAGCATAAAGTTCTTTCGCTTCTTTGACTAACTGGTCAATCGAAAACCGAGCATAACCCGGCATAGATTTAATCGGAATATTTTGATCTTTTCCTTCAATGACGAACAACGGAGCAATTAATTGTGCAGGACTCAAAAAATTCTCGCGCACCATGGAGCGAATCACTTCATTTTGTCGATTGCGGCGTGGACGAATCATCATGGATTAAACCTTTGTCATCGCCATGGATTTATAAACCACGGCGTACATTTGAATTTGTTTCATCATAGCGGCCAAACCATTTGAGCGGTTCATTGAAAGATGTTCGGTAATTCCAACTTCGGATAAGAATTCTGGTTTGGTAGATAATATTTCATCAGGAGTTGCATCGGAATAAACCGAAGTGAGAATCCCAACGATACCTTTTACTAAAAGCGCATCAGAGTCAGCGTGAAAATAAACACGCCCATCTTTAAACTCAGGACACAACCACACCTGGCTTTGACATCCCTTCACTTTATATTTTTCTTCACGCTTATCCTCTGGATAGGCCGGAAGCTGTTTGCCCAGGACGATGAGTTCTTTGTAGCGGTCTTCCCAGTCCTTAAACTGCAAAAACCTGTCTTTTATTTGAGTTGTACGCTCGGTCATTGTCACGTGTTTTCCCCGTTTTATGGCCATAGTATGTCCCCATCCGCAGGCTTAGTCAAAATGCCTCAATAAAAAACACTGGAAAGTTAAAGGTTTTTGCTCGGAGCACCGAAAAACAAGGGTAAGAAACCTGCAAAAGAGTTTGTTTATGGCCTTTGATTTAAAACCACTCACCAACGACATAATTCACAAAATGAATTATGGGCCTCATACGTTATGGATCGTGAAGCTTGATGAAGAAGTTTTTGGTCCATTTGAAATAGAATCTCTTAAGCATTATGCCGCAGAAAATGAACATCAGTTTGAAACTGCTCTTGCGTCAAGAATGGATACAAATGACTGGCAGCCATTTTTTTCTTATGCACATTTTTTATCAATTGCAGATCACTTACAAACTGAGCGGCAAGGATTAGAAAAATATTGGATTCTTAATCAAGGGCAAAAAGCTGGCCCTCTTTCGCGTCTGGACATCGACAAAAAGTTTGAGCTTGGTATTCTTTCAATGACTGATCTTGTCTCAGTTGATGATGGTCATACGTGGCTGAAGTTTTTTAGTCATGCGGTATTTAATCCCAATAATAATGAAGTTCAGACACTTCCTGTCGCCCCTCTTGAATCAACTTTTCAAAAAGCTGCGGAAGACCTTAGCGAAATAATGGATCATGAGGAAAAAACAGACACTCATATAGGTTTAGCTGCCTTGACTCACATGAGTCACAAGAAAGGTAAACTTAGTTTGAATCTTGAAGAAATGGACCTTAAATCGTTGGAAGAGACGGAAATTAGTCGTACTCTAAAATGGGCCATTCCTTCGGCCGTTGCCGGGGTATTCATTATATTGGGTGCTTTCATTATATCACCATCAAATGAAACAGCATCTAATGATGAAGAAAAAACAAATTTACCATCCACGGGCCAGTCAAATCCTAAAAAAATGAATGCGCAAGAACGATCTCCAGCAAGTTACCGACCACTCAATCAGCAAAGTGCTGGTCTAAATAATACGCCTGCAATACACGAAAATGAATACCCATCTCACGTAGAAACTCATTTCAATGAACCAGATTCAAACAATGAGATAGAAAATAATCCACCTCCTGAACCTCAAGAAAACTCACTCGTAAGTAATACTGGTGGAGAGAATGAAACCTTGGATCAAGTTATGGGAGCAGATGCTCCAGAAATTGCTCCTGAGCAACCTGTCGTCGAAGAATCTGGGGATTTCTAATCGTCTTTTAAAGCACGTTTCATTTCAATCAATGCTTTCCCATCTCTTTTACGCAGGATTTTACAACCACATTCGTATTGGTCCTGACTTAGAGGTCTATAGATATTGAACTTTCCATCTTCAATATAACTTGTGAATTGTTGTTTAAATTTGTCTCGGGCATCCCACTCAAAACAGGTCAGTAAAAGATTTCCAACGTCGGTCACTTTGCCCGCTTGAATTTTAAAGCCGAGTGCTACCGCTGCTGGTTTTTCCAAATGACTGCGCAAGTACGCAACGTTGTCTGGCAATTCAGAGAAGAAACTAGAAATCATCAAGCCAGTTGAAGTATTGCAGCCTCCACCGGACCATAATTCTTTGATCACGTAGTCACCTGGAGGTAGCTTCATGAAAAATGGTCCCTGAGTATCTCCGTACTGATAGTTTTTTTTGGTCTTGGTATTTTCAAAATAAATAATTGTCGTTTTTCGGTCATGAGGAAAATCATCCAAAGGCACGACGGCATGCCCTACTAATAACCCGTTGCCACCAATTTTAGAAAGATCCTCACC
>JBILYY010000040.1:0-22734 GCA_044377495.1 Bacteriovoracaceae bacterium
CACCGACCTTCAAACCGATTAAAATTGGCCAGGCATTCGGGTTCAAGCAAATAGATCTTCTGCGGAATTTCCATAATCAGATTTGGGTAATCAGTAATGATTCCATCTACGCGCATAAAAATGAGTTTTTCCATGTCCTTGACGGTGTTAACGGTCCAAGGAATCACAAGAATTTTTTTGCTATGAAAAAACTGAACGTCCTTGGGAGTAAGCATTTCCCAATCTGGAGAAAAAACTGCGGGAGTAAATCCCAACTCCTTCAAAACATCTTTTGCTTTATACTTAGTTTCTCGCAAGGCCCCCAATGCGATCTGGGGATACATCTTATGTACATGCTTTAAAACTCTCCAGTCAAAACTTTGTATCGTGAAACGATCGACAGGAAGAAGCTTTGTGATTTGTGCAATGGCAAGGTTAGTGAATTCTTTGTATTCAGGTTGAAAGCCAGATTTCTCGTCCTCGGGAGTAGATTTAATCTCAATATTATATTTATATTTGGAAGGTTCAATTGCAGAAATGAGATCCCTTAGAAGGGGTTTAAATTCCCTTGCTTTTTTCTGCTGAGGAAACCTCGGATGTAGTTTCGTCCCACAGTCGTAAGTTTTAATTTCTTCGTAGGTCAGGGTATAAAGATTGACCTCGCGGTCTTTGACCGTTTTCCCTTTGGAGTCGAGACAAATCTCCTCGTTCATCCATGGTTCGTGACTAACAACGACTTCCTTATCTTTTGAAATAACAACATCTAATTCAAGAGTCGTGATCGGAAAACTCATGGCCTCTTTCATGCCGTTTATCGTATTTTCTGGATATAGACCTCGGGCACCACGATGTCCTTGCCAGTCAAATGCGGCAGCGGCGCTGAAAGAATAACACAAAATCAAAATGAGTAATGAACGTAACATGCAAGGCTCCTAACTAGGATGAAAGTACCAGAAGACAATCAGGGCCAATACGGCCGGAATCGTTTGGATAAAAAGGATCTTTTTACCAATAGTAATCGCGCCACCAATACCAGCAAACATAACACATACCAAACCGTAGCTTTGCATTTGAGCATCAGCAACAACTATTCCCCAAATCAGGGCCAGTGCCAAGAAGCCGTTATATAATCCCTGATTGAAAGCAAGATTTTTTGTATCCGCAGCTTTTTGCGGAGTCATGCGAAAAATTTTAAGACCTTTGGGTCTCGACCATAGAACCATTTCCAAATACATAATCCATACGTGAATGAGGGCAACGAAGAGAATTGGTGCTTGGGATAAGTTCATGCAAGAATTTTAAGTGACATGACCCAGGTAGGCATTATGCAGCGAGTTTTAGGGAAACATCAATTTTACTCAAGTCCCAAAAATGCATCGTAACTACATTCCTCATCACGGGTGCCTCTTTCCTCGATAGATATAACTCGGTTGGCAATGGTGTGAACAAACTCATGATCGTGTGAAGTAAAAAGCAGCGTGCCCTTAAAGTCTATCAAACCATCGTTTACAGCAGTGATCGTTTCAAGGTCCAAATGGTTGGTTGGATTTTCCATGACGAGAACGTTTGAACCAGAGAGCATCATTTTAGAAAGCATGCAACGAACTTTTTCACCACCAGAGAGAACATTACATTTCTTAAGTGCTTCTTCACCTGAGAAAAGCATCCGGCCGAGAAAACCACGTAAGAACGTTTCAGTTTGATCTTTCGAATACTGACGAAGCCAGTTAATTAGATCTAAAGAGGCATCTTGAAAGAAGCTCGAGTTATCGTTTGGAAGGTAAGCACGCGTGGTTGTAATACCCCAGTCAATTTTCCCAGACTCAGGCTGAACTTCGCCCATTAATATTTTAAAAAGAAAAGAAGTTACAACTTCAGATTTTGCAAGGAAAACGACTTTTTGCCCTTTTCGAACAGTGAATGAAACATTGTTTAAAATCTTTTTGCCTTCGAAAGTATAGGTAAGACCTTCAACTCGAAGAAGATTATCTCCCGCCTCACGGTCTGCACGAAAGCCCACAAATGGATATTTTCTCGTAGATGGCTGAATATCATCCAGAGTGAGTTTATCTAGCATCTTTTTACGAGATGTGGCCTGAGAAGATTTAGAAGCGTTGGCAGAGAAGCGTTGAATGAACTCTTTAAGGTCCTTCATTTTCTCTTCAACTTTCTTGTTTTGATCCGACATCAAACGTTGAGCGAGTTGAGAAGATTTGTACCAGAAATCGTAGTTCCCTACGTAGAGTTTAATTTTAGTGAAGTCGATATCGCAAATATGGGTACAAACTTTATTTAAAAAATGTCGATCATGGGAAACAACTAAAACAGTTGTATCCTGTTGATCCATAATGAAGTTTTCAAGCCACTGAATCGCCTTGAGATCGAGATCGTTGGTAGGCTCATCCAAAAGCAGAATTTCTGGTTTACCGAATAGTGCTTGCGCCAAAAGCACTTTTACTTTTTCTCCACCAGTAAGTTCTTTCATTTTCTTTTTATGTAGATTTTCTTTAATTCCCAGACCGGCCAAAAGTGAAGCAGCATTGGCCTCAGCTTCCCATCCATTCATTTCAGCGAAAAGAGATTCTAGTTCGGCAGTGAGCACGCCATCATCTTCAGAAAAATCAGGCTTGGCATATAGTGCATCCTTCTCTTTCATAATCTCTACAAGTCTTGCATGGCCAAGAATAACAGTTGTGAGAACTTCTTCTTCATCGTGAGCAAAATGGTTTTGTTTCAAGATCGCCATCCGTTCACCTGGAGTAATCTCCACATGCCCAGAAGTTGGTGAAATTTCGCCACTTAAAATTTTAAGAAAAGTCGTCTTACCGGCCCCATTCGCTCCAATGACGCCATAACAGTTCCCTGGCATGAATTTTAGATTCACATCATCAAATAAGGTTCTTCCACCAAACTGAAGTCTCAGGTTCTGCGCTGCTAACATAAATATCCTCGAATTTTTGACCCACTCTAGCAAAAATATCAATAACCATCAAAGCTAAAGTGCATGAAATCTTTTTGAATTCCCTTGAATAGGCACAGAAAATGCCTCTACTTCCAATTGATTTATAGCGAAATACTGAATTTAACAGAAGAGCGATTAAGGTATTGAACAGACTCCACATATTCTTGGTGAAGAGACTCTACTTTGGAGTAATTATCGCCAAATATATCTTTTAGATTTTCAGCGTGTAAACGCTCAAGCTCGCCTTCTTTTCCGTCCTCTTCAATTAAAGGCTCTGCACCAGCAGTACCATCTTGATCCGTGAAATCGACACGCTCAACATACTTTTTCTTCTCTTCCATATAGGCCTTGAACATATCGTCCGCCTTCTCTGGGTCAGCATTTACAAGAAACTCTTTCAAATGCGTTTTCCAACCCTCTTCGATATCGTCCCAAGGTAGTTGTGAGAGATCATCTTCATCATAATCTTCTTGTATATCGCCTTCTGCAATCAACTGATCAGAATCTGAGGAAACAAAATTAGAGCTTACCGGATTATTTGAAGCAAGTTGATTATTTGAAACAGATGGGAGTTGAGCTGTGTCAGGAGCAATATTTTTTATCGATGATTGCTTTGTAGAGAGAGTGTCAATGTGATGTACTTCAGTTTTCTTACTTTGGAAGTGAAGGTATATGCAGACAAAAAAACTGAGGATGATTAGGGTTCTCATCCATCAATTTTATATGCTTTTAAGAAGCGAAAGAATCAGGCAAAAATGTCCCTACTTTCTTCGGTCACCAGACATTCTCAAAATGAAGAGAAATAGGTTAATGAAATCGAGGTAGAGTTTAAGCGCACCAAGGATCGCACCCTTCTGATGATCTTCAGCACTTCGGGCCTGAAGGGCCATGGATTTAATTGCCTGAGTATCATAGGCGGTTAACCCTGCAAAAACGACAATTCCAACTAGCCCATAGACTTTACTGGCGGTAGTTCCCATCATTGATGGGAAAAAGATCGAAAGGATACTAAATCCAACCAGACCCCATAATCCCATCTGGCAAAAATTTCCAACAGGTCCAAGATCTCTTTTTGTAAAAAAACCGTAAGCACTTAATCCAGCAAATCCAGCAGCTGTTGTGAAGAAGGCACTTGCAATACTTTCTTGCGTGTAAACCAGAGAAATAACAGAAAGGGTGACTCCGGTTAGTGAGGCGTAAACTAAAAACAAACAAGTCGCCATCATCGAATTCATTTTATTGATTCCGGCCGAAAGCCACATAACGAGGCCTAATTGAGCAATAAAAAGACCCCAATAAAGAATTTTGTTAGAGGCCACCGCATAAACGAGCTCCAGATCAGAAGCAAATGCCATGGCCACAGAGCCAGTAAGAAGAATACCGACAGTCATCCACAGATAAACTTTAGACATGTATTGTCCAACAGCAAGACTTTGAGTTGGATTCTGATAGATGCCTTTACTAAATGTTGGTTCCATAGTTCCTCGCTTTATAATTTGGACTCAAGATCGGCCCATTCGGTAAATAATATTTCCAGCTTAGATTCTGATGCATCAAGCTTGGTTTGTAATTCACTTAATTTTGAAAAACCAGCGCTCACCATTTCTTCTTTAAAACCAAGAATTTTTGCTTCAAGTTTTTCTATTTCTTTTTGAAGATCATTGTAACGATTGCGTTCCTTATTGGTCATCTTCTCTTTTGCCACTTGTTTTTGAACGACAACTGGAGGAGCTTTCTTTTTCAATTCCTGCTCTAAACGAATGGCCTCCAAAAACATTTCAGCTTGTGAGAATCCGGCTTCAAAGTTTTCAATTCGTCCTTCATGAAGAACCCAGCATTTATCTGTCACGTTATCAATAAAGGAACGGTCATGGCCGATGATTATGAGGGCGCCTTCATACTTACTTAACTCATCTTCAAGAATTCCAATCGTCTCAAGATCCAAGTCATTGGTAGGTTCATCAAAAATCCATATATCTCTGGCATGCTTCATAAACTGAGCGAGTTGCAGTCGATTTTTTTCGCCACCTGAGAAGGTATGAATAGGACGCTTGATTTCATCCGAACTGAATAGAAAGTTCTCTAGATAACTGGCGACGTGGCGTTTTTCACCTGTATTGGAAAGAACAAAATCAATCCCCTCACCGATCATAGTCCATGGGGTTTCATGATCTTTAAGAGCTTCTCGTTTTTGTGAGAAGTAACCAACATCGAGTGAGTCTAATTTTTTAACTGACCCAGAAGTTTGCTCAATTTCACCCAGAAGAATTTTCAAGAGCGAACTTTTTCCAACTCCATTTCTTCCCATGAGAGCAATCTTATCACCCTTCGCAATTGAAAAGTTAAGACCTTCAAATAATGTCCTATCACCAAACTTAAGAGTTAAATCTTCCGCAGAAATAAGAATCTTGGATTTACGACCAGAGGATTTAAGGTCAAGACTGACAGATTTATGAGCTTGCGCCTTAAGATCTTGAATCGCTTTATTGAGTGTTCCGTAATCTTCAATTCTCTTTTTGCTCTTTGTCCGACGAGCTTTCGCTCCCCGCTTAATCCAAGTTGTTTCACGTCTCTGGTAGTTAGATAATTTATCCAATTCCTTTTCACGTCTCAATTGATCGGCCTGAAGAAACTCTAAGTAGGCACCGTAAGTTCCACTAAAACTTCGAAGCTTCCCTCTTTGAATATGAAGGATTCGGTCCACAACGTTGGTTAATAAACTTCTATCATGGGAGATCATCATGAATGTTTTACGGGAGGCCTGAAGCTCTTCTTCAAAGTCCTGAATGGTTTCAAGATCAAGATGGTTGGTAGGCTCATCCCAGAGAATGAGTTCTTGGGGTGCAGATAAACCTAATGCCAATACCACTTTGCGCTGTTCTCCGCCGGAGAGAGAACTCATATTACGTTCAAAATTTTCCATTCCAAAAAATTTCAAATAACTCATATACTGAGCGTGAACTTTGTCCTCACCTAATTTATGTAGTTCTTCATAGATATGACTTTGTTCATTAATCAGTTTATCAAAATTTCCTTCGCCAGTTCCCAACATCTCATTAATTTTATCCAGACGAATTTTTAACACTTTCATTTCAGGATGAAATTCAAAGAAATAATTTTCAATGGTCCAATCACTTAAATTAGTTAGTTCTTGAGGCACATAAAAATAAGAAAAATCTTTGTTCTTATCGTAGATGAAAGGCGGGACAGTTGTATCTGGTTTAACTAAACCAGCAATGACTTTAAAGAGCGATGATTTGCCATGCCCGTTTAGGCCAAGCACTCCAATTTTGTCGCCTTGATTCAAAGTAAAAGTGACGTCTTGGAAAATTACCTTATGTGGATAATGAAGGCTTAAATTCTGGAGGGTTAGAAGTGTTGTCATGAAGGGATAATAGGATATTTGAATCGAAATTTCAACGAGTTAGTCATCAGTTTAAAGAGTAGTTAAGGTTTTCACTCTGTTTTTCCGATATTAATGACATGAATAAGCTAAATATACCGATCATCATGATTTTAGGCCTATATCTTCAGAGTGTTATGGCCCAAGCACCGTATGACGAAAAGCTAATCAGCAAGTACTGCGTGCAGGATGAGAATGCAAAAGCAATAGTCAGAGCAGAAGTGGTAGAGAAAAATGGCAAAAAAACAATAAATTGCCATGATGGCAACAAGAGCCAACTATGGCTTTATGAATGGACCAATATAACATTGAACCGTTCTTCTGATGATAAGTTTGATAAAGCATTTTTTTCAAGCGCTGAGTGGGATAATCATTGCAAAAAAATAGCCGTAAAAATGCAGGCAGGTGCCAGAACAACCGATCCTGAGAAATGTGAAATTATTGCTGAGGGAAGTAAGTATACCTTCCAATGCAGTACTGGAATAAATGAAGATATCACTCTTTGGTATGACCAGAAAAAAAAGGAATTAGAGAACGATTATCACAAGGGAGAAGAGATCTATGCATTGAGCTCTGATGGACTAAGATTAAAAGACCTCAATTCATCAAACGCCCTGCCAACGAAGGATAAGTCCGTTGAGCCTGAAACAAGAGGACGGTTCAGTGCTAGTTTCTGGGATGACATTGATCAATATAAGGGTATTCAAGTAAAGTTGGATAACATAGCACCCAATCCCTGGTTGTTTGAATATAATAATCAATTAGAAAAGAATGAAATTAAGTACAAGCCACAGGGACAATCCCTTTACCAACCAATGACAATGGTAGACGAGAAACTTTTAACGCCTGTTACTTTTGATAAAAAATTTGTTCTTATCCCCTTGAATCCTAGTAAAGAGATACTGAAGGATGACAAGGACGCAACAGTTAAAGAAAAAATTGATTTAGAATCGACCAAAGGAAAAGATGAAGAGGAAGTCGTAGTCAAGGACGAAAAAGTTTCAAACTGCAATGATAAACTCACAGATGCAATTGCGAAACTTCTTGAAAGCGATACAAAAAACATAATCGGACTTCAGTATGAATTAACTGTCATTAAAATGGCAGCAGAAGTCGTTGGAGCACAAAGAGTTTCACTTGAAGGTCTTGCTAAAAAGTATAAAGAAGATCTTGCGAAAGAGGACACAGGAATTCTTGCTAAGATGAAAAAGATATATGAACACCATGGTCTAAAAGAGGATGAAAAATCGGTTTTAAACCATTTAAAAGTGAAGGTTGCCTCCGGAAATTATTACGCTAGAGATAAAAGATTTTTCAACCAAGATTCTTCAGCTTTCCTTATTGCCTACCAGCAAATAAAACCAGAGGCAAACATCAACGATACCGATGTTTCGGTTTTATGGTTTATGGATAAAGTTTCTGAAAAATCAAAGGCTCAAAATGGCCAATACGAATCCTTGCATAATCGCACAAACCTTTCGACCAGAATTGCGCAATATACAGGATCAGTAGATGCTTCAAAGGCGCTCCCTAAGGAAACTTTAAATGAGATGGCGAAAAAACAAAAAAATAAAATCGATACTGAGTTCCTTACACTTTTAAAAAGTTTTAAAGATGGCAACCCTACTTGTTTTACTGGCGAAGGCGATAACGATTGTAAAATGTTAGGCGAAATAGAAGTTAAATTTAGTGAGTTACTTGCCATCAATTCAAAAATCCCATTCAAAGATGTTGTTTTAGTTGAGAATAGCCTCAAAGGTGGAATCAATAAAACAAGATTCAGCATTACAAAATACGTCGAATCGGCCAAGACTAAGACGGTAAAAGAAACAGAAGTTAATCGACAACCTGGAGTTCAGACTGGAATAAAGCAGGAAGATGAAGCTCACTAGAATAACGTAAATGATTAACCAAACAAATCTTTCATCGTATCAAACATCTTCGCCCTAGAAAGATAATTTCTAATGAACATTTTATTTTCTGGTTTATACCAAAAAAAGAAAGTTCTCTGTTTCGTCTTATCATCCAGTGAAATGGCAGTATCTACTTTTTTCAAGGTATAGGGATGGTATCCAGAATAATAAATTTCTGTCGCAACAGTCATAGGAGTGGGAGTAAAATCTTGAATCTGCTCGAGCTTATAGCCTAAGGCCTTAGTCTTGGCAGCAAGCTTGGCCATATCTTCAGGCGTACAACCGGGGTGACTTGAAATAAAGTAAGGAATGATTTCCTGCTTAATCCCCTTCTTCTTGCTGACTTCTTCAAACCGAGTTTTGAACTTATAGAAATAATCGAAACTAGGCTTACGCATGAGTTTCAAAACTTCATCCTCAGTATGTTCAGGTGCAACTTTCAATCGACCAGAAACGTGATGAGTAATCAGTTGTTCTACATACACTTCATCTTCTTTGGGATGGCTTGATCGTTCATCAAACATGAGGTCATATCTAAGACCAGAGCTTACAAATGCTTTTTTAACTTCTGGGTGCTTACTAACCTCTTTATACAACTCAGTCATTTGTGTCGGATTGGTATCAAGGTTTTTACAGATTTTTGGGAATATGCATGATGGGGCGGCACATTTGTCGCAAGTTTCCTGATCAATCCCCTTCATCTGATACATGTTGGCCGATGGCCCACCCATATCTGAAATATAGCCTTTATAATCAGGCATACGAACAACCTGATCTAGTTCTTTCATGATTGATTCTTTGGAACGAGAAGCAATCATCTTGCCTTGGTGAGCGGAAATAGTACAAAAACTACAACCACCAAAACAGCCACGGTGAGTATTGATCGAAAACTTAATCATATCAAAAGCTGAAATGGCACCACGATCTTTATATTTTGGATGTGGTAAGCGCGTATAAGGTAGATCCCATGAAGCATCAATCTCTTTTTCCGTCATCGTCTGATAAGGAGGATTGATAACAAGATTCTTACCTTCTACTTTCTGAGTCAGACGTTTTGCAAATTGCTTATTACTTTCCACTTCAACATGCATAAAGTTTTTAGAATAGGCCTTCTTATCCTGCAAACAATCCTCGTGCCCTGTGAGCTCAAAAGTTTCCCATTGTTTATTTTTAGGCAATTCTTCATTTTCAGGTATTAAGAAAGCTGTTTGCGGAATCGTTTTGAGAGAGTCAAAAGGAATACCTTTGACGAGAAATTTAATAAGATCACGAATTGGCTGCTCGCCCATTCCATAGATCAAGAGATCTGCACCTGAAGTCGTGAGAATATTTGGCATGAGGCGATCTGACCAAAAATCATAGTGAGTGACTCTTCGTAGAGAAGCCTCAATCCCACCAATAACAACTGGAACATCTGGATATAATTTTTTAAGAGTCTGAGAATAAACGGTGGTGGCATAATCAGGTCGATGATCTGGAGAACCACCAGGAGTGTAAGCATCGGTAGACCGCTTACGTTTACCGGCCGTATATTTGTTAACCATGGAATCCATATTTCCTGAGGTCACACCGAAAAAATATTTTGGTTTTCCAAATTTTTTAAAATCACGCAAATCATCTTGCCAGTTTGGCTGCGCAATTATCGCCACTTTCAATCCCAATGATTCAAAGATACGCCCCATCACTGCAGCACCGAAAGCCGGATGATCAACGTAGGCATCGCCTGTAATGAGAATAATGTCTAGTTCATCCCAACCGCGTTTCTTGGCCTCTTTAACAGTGGTAGGCAACCATGCCGTGATTGGGATTTCGCTCGGATCTATCTTTTCCATGGGGGGAATCTACACATGCACTTATGGAAAGACAATTAAGTAGTAGAAATTACATGTTTGATTATTAGGAGTCTAAAAGTCTAGTTCCCTGTAATCTCAATGACTTCTTAGTCATCGTCTTGAATATTATTTTGGCATGTCTTTTCAAAGAGAATAAAAAAGTCTTCTAAAGGGGTATCAATGAACTTTATCTTTATGTCACTTAAAACATCAATTGGGTGTCGGTCGCAATCCATAAGAATCTGATAAGCAACTTCCTGGGCAGTCATTAAGCATTTAGTTAGTGGCAAAATTGAATTAGAAGGAACTTTTGGAAGTCCTACCCCAGATAATGAACCATGATGCTGCTTAATTATTAATGAAGATTCATGTGGAGCATTTTTGTATTGCTCAATAAGTTCGAATGCTTTTAATGCATGCTCATTGATAATTCTTTGCTCAGCAGATGAAAGCTTTACAACTTGTTCTGCCGATCTGATATGGATTTGACCACTGAATTTCAATGTGTAATCACAAAACATTGATGCAAAAACAATTTTCTTTATTTTTTCTTTCTGACCAACTTTATCCATTTCATCAATGATCTGAGTTCCTATAAAACTTGTGAGTTCCATTAAACGGTAATTAAAAGAAAGCTCTTTTTTAGTCCTGAGTTTTTCAAGAAACATGGAGAAGTTATCTCTACCGCCTAAAACATCTTCATTTATCTGACTCAAAACACTCTCACAAACCTCAACAACTCTAGGTTTAAAACCTAATTTCCCAACTATTTGCTGGGTAGTGACAAAAACTTCATTGGTTGCACTTAGTTTTTCATCGATGGTTACGTATTCTTTTTGCACTTTATTGATCATACTATTTATCAACATACGCGAAAAATCATGATTGTTTTTTCTTTCAAAATACAAGTCTTTAATCCCTCGAGACAAGAAACTATTAAAAGTCGTTTCATCAATTTCTTCATGGGCCGGAATACGTTTCAAATATTTCCCATCGGAAATCTTGACGAACAAATCAAAGGGGAGAACTTTAAAATGAATAAGAGTATCTATTGGAATTGATATAAACCCTTCCTCATTGCTCAATGGAGTCTTCAAAAGACTTCGTATCTCTACCAAGAGATCTTCAACTCTGTATTTTGAGAAAATCTTTACATCTTCCAAGACTAATTTTTGATCAGTGAGAAAAAAAACGTTCTTTATATTATCTCTGCGCGCATTTATCTCTCCCTGTAGAGAATAAAACATTGCTGGATCAGCTGGTTCATCAAGAATGAGAATGTCAATATTAGAAAAAAGCGAAAGCATTGATGTAAATTCATTAAGCTTTTGATGAAAGACTGCACTTACACCCGTCAAAGCACGGCACTCCAATTCGAGTAGAGTTTGAAACTCAATTCTCTGAGTGAATATTACAATTTGAGATATATTCATCATTCTGATTTTTCCAGGTATCGCTCATCCAAATGAAACTTTTCCGGAAATTTACCTTCCATGCCTTTATAAAAATCCATAATCCTAGTCATATCCTTGGTTAGCTCTTCAGGATAGATAACCAAACCAAGACCAGCCGTTTTTGTTTTGTAATCAGCATAGCCTAAGACCAATGGGACTTTTGCTTTTTGGGCAATATAATAAAAACCTGTTTTCCAGTTTTTGTTTAAGCTACGAGTCCCCTCAGGGGAAATCATTAACACAAATTCAGGATTATCTATAAATAGTTCTGCAATGACATCTGTTTGACTAACGGCTTTTAATTTATCAGTCGTATTACGGTTAATACCGATTGCACCGAGTGATTTAAAAAATGGACCAAATGGAAACTTAAGCCACTCTTTTTTAATTACAAAGTGGGCATTTCTTTTCATTAAATAGGAAACGGCCAGAACTGGAATGATATCGTAATTTGACGTATGTGGAGCTCCGATGAAAACAAAAGAGCGAAGGTCAGCGGGTATTTTATTTTCAAACTTCCAACCACTGATTTTAAATAATAAAGTGCAAAAAAATCTCAACATTTCAGTTACCCATAATGAGTTTTATCTTATCGACACGGGTCATCTTCTTAATCACAAATTCATATTTTGATGCTGATGAGCGGTCTTTGAACGTTTTTCGGTAAACAACCTCTACTGGTATATTTCCACGAAAATACTTTGCCCCTTTTTTCGAATCGGAGTGCTCCTTAAACCGACGCTCAACATCTGTCGTGATACCCGTGTAAAGGTGTCCCTTTTCGCTTTGAATGATATAAACGAACCATTTCGCTTGTTTCATGCTAACATCTTAACTCGTATGGCCCAAATTAACATCCCATTTTCAGAATTCTCATTTTCATTTTCTCGTAGCGGCGGGGCCGGCGGTCAGAATGTTAATAAAGTGAACTCAAAAGTTGTCCTTGAGTGGGATATTAACAAAAGTGAGTCAGTAGCCTATTCAGTCAAAGAACGATTTAAGGCCAAATATAAAGGTTTTATTAATACTGATGGCATTGTTCAAATAACTGGACAAAAACACCGAAGTCAAAAAGACAACATTGATGATTGCATACAAAAACTTCACGACATGCTTAATGAGGTTTTGATTGCACCTAAAGCCCGTAAAGCAACTAAACCTAAGCGAAGTGCAGTACTCAAGCGGCTCAATTCTAAGAAAAAAGACGGCGAGAAGAAGCGAATGAGAAAAACTGACTATTAATAATTCAGGCCACAATCTGGACATTCATTAATGGATGGAGAAAATGTTGTACCGCATGCCTGACAAATAACTTCGCTTGCAAGTGGGTCAAAAACTTGGGCAAGATTATCAAGATTTGGTTCATGCCCTTTAACATGTTTCAAGTAATCATTTTGAAAATGAGTTTTAATAATTCCAGCGTCGTCCTCATCGGCCCACACTTCAACTGTAACTTTACATCCAGTCGTGCACGTCTGAGGATTCACTTTAAAAGTAATATCAACCCCGAGTGACTTCAATTTGAATTGGTGGTTTTTAGCTTCCTGAAGTTCCATAACGCCTAAAAAAATCGATTCCATATTTACCTTTTAAATTTTTCTTCAAGATACTTCAAATAATCTTTGACGCCTAAATCTCCCACAAGGTCAAAAGCCGTAATACTACGCCCTTTAGAATGGATATTTTTTACAAGAAACTTCAATATTCCTGAGAAGTCACCCTTCAAAATTTGCTTATCATAATTTGGTAACTCTTTCTTAAGTTTCATGTAAAGCGACCCTGAAATGAGGTTACCAAGGGTATAGGTTGGAAAATAGCCAAATGCTCCTCCGGCCCAATGTGAATCTTGCAAGAGACCTTCCGAATCGTTCTTTGGAATGATTCCCAGATATTCCTTATATTTTTCCTTCCAAACTTTAGGAATATCTTTAGCATTAAGACCATGATTGAAGATCATTTCTTCAATTTCATATCTTATGATTATGTGAAAATTATAATAAAGCTCGCTACTCTCGACTCTTATTAGGCCAGGAACCGACTTATTAAAAACCTGAAACAATGTTTCAGGACTAATGCCCTTCATGGACTTGGGAAAAGTCTTTTTCATTGCGGGGTGAATGTATTCGGAAAATGAGCGCGATCGCCCAATGATATTTTCCCAAAACCTTGATTGAGATTCATGAACAGACAAAGAAACAGCTTCTTGAAATGGTGTTCCTTCCCATTCACTTGGAAGATTAAACTCGTAAAGAGCATGACCTACTTCGTGCATAGTTGAAGAAAGTGAATCCAAATGATTCAAATCATACCTTGTTGTAATACGCTGATCTTGTGGGGAGATATTAATACTAAATGGATGAGAAGAAATATCAAGACGTGAATGGTTCTCAGACAAACCAAACATTTTTGCCACCTGAAGGCTTAGGGCCCGCTGGTCTTCAATGGGAAAAGGCCCCTTAAGGTCACTTACGTTTACAAATCGACCATCTTCTTTTACTTCATTTGATAATGTGATCAATCCCTCTTTCAGTTCTTTAAAAAGCTTAGTTACTTGTGCGGAAGTAAACTCCTTATCATGAAGCTTGATTAAGGCATCATATGGTCTTTTGGCCTTGTAATAAGTGGTTTCCCTACGTTTTAGATCGATCAGTTTTTGCAAATGAGGAAGGTAAGATTTGAGATCGTTATTTTTTTTTGCCTTCGCCCACACATGGGAGGCATGAGAAGTTGCTAGGGAGAGCTCTTCAACATAATCTGGAGGTAAGGCAAAATTCAGCTCATAGTCCCACTTAAGTTCCTTTAGAAATATCTTCTCTTGCGAGGATAGTTTCTTTTTCAACGAAAACTCTTTGAGTAATACTTTATAATCAGGACTTGTTATATGAGCGTGTATTTTGCCTTGAATATAGCTTAATCTCTTCGCACGATCATCAATTGCTCCACTAGGCATCATCGTCTCCATGTCCCAATGAAGCAGACTTTGAATACTTTTAAGATAAGAGTATTCCTGAAGGTACGTTTTAATTTTTTTCATTATTTTCCCAATTTTTCTTTGAATTCATTTTCAATAAAACCAAAAGCTAGAACTTCTTTATCTTTTTGCAAGACGGGTCTTTTTATCATGGAAGAATACTTGCAAACAAAAGCCACTTTTTCTTTTGCACTTAGTGCCTCAAACTCTTTGGCATGCTTTTTATAAGTTTGTCCTTTGGTGTTGACCGGAAGTCCTCCAAAGCTTTTTTGCCACAATTCAATTAATTCGACCGTAGGAGGTATTTTTTTGAAATCAACAAACTCGAATGGAATGGACCGCGACTCAAGATAAGTTCTGGCCTTCTTTACTGTGTCACAATTTGGGATGCCGAATAGATAAATCATTAAATTATGATAGGGCAAAGGAGGTGATTCAAAAAGGTTATAAATTAAGAATAAAGAGCGACAGTCTTAAGAATAGTTTCTAATTCAACTGGTTTACCCAGAAAGGCCGTAATACCAAAGTTTTTTAATTTCTCTTTCGCATTGGCCTCTGCAGACATGACGATAACAGGAATTTTAGTCCAGTGCGGATTTTTCATTTGCTCAGTTCGAAACGCATAACCATCCATCACTGGCATCATTAAATCCATCAAGATGAGATCAGGGGTCTTGCTATGCTTTAGATAATTTAGTCCTTCGAGACCATTAATCGCAGCGGCGACAGCGTAGCCTTCGCTCTGGAGCAACTCAACAAGGAGCTCTCGAATTGAATTATCATCTTCAACGACTAAAATTAATTTTGACATTCTGAGTAATTACCAAACGAGAGGAAATTTGTAAATAAAAACAAGTATTTAGTACTAGAATCATTAAGTCCCAGTAAGTCGTTGTAAGTATTTCGTTTCAGAGAAAATTACTACTAGCTTAAAATATTTTGCTCAGCATCCATTGGAAATTCCATTATAAACGTAGAGCCCTTACCCGGAGCACTCTGCACATAAAGTTTTCCGTCATTTTGCTCCATAATCTTACGAGAAATATAGAGACCAAGCCCTAGCCCACTTACTTCGTTACTTGAAATCGCCCTTTCAAATCTTTCAAAAATTCTTTCAGTGTCTTGCTCCTTAATGCCTGGCCCTTTATCGTGCACAAGAAGCTGGATGTTATTATTTTTTTTGCACACCTCAATTTTAATCGGTGTCCCCGCTCCATATTTCTTCGCATTCGTAAGAAGATTCACAATAACCTGTTCTATGCGGTAAATATCTATATGACCGATTAACGGATCAGTGTAGACAGCAGTCATATAGCACCCAACTGATTCAATCTGGGGTCTAAACCTTTCAACCACGTCTTTAACAAAAGAACAAAACTCTATTTTCTCTTTCATTAGAGTTAATTTCCCAGATCGAATGTGTGAAATATCCAACATATCGTCAATTAGCCGATTAATCCGCATGAGATGTCTTAGATCAGCTTCTATCATGGTTCCCACTTTCTCGGGAGTGTAAGAGTCGACAATCTTTTTATCAAGATTTCTTTTCCTCATTTGATTCTGCAGAGTCAAGCTTTGCAACGGAGTCTTAAGCTCATGAGATGCAATTGATAAGAATTCGTCACGAGAGCGGATGGCTTCCTGAGAACTTAGGTGAATGAGTGCATTCTCAAATGCCATCGACGCACGACATGCAAGTTCCTCGGCCAACCAAATATGTTTTTTCTTTAAATCTTTCTGGGAATTTTTCATCGTAAAGAAAGTAATCATTCCAAGAATACTTTCACGCCCCTTAAGACGAACGCTGATTCCGGATTTTATTGAAAGATCTACCATCGCATTTAAGTACTTTTCCCCATGAAAAGATAAAGTCTGATTAACAAACTTGTCTACATTCTCAGCAAAAAGTGACTTGCCAGTAATCAAAGAATTCATAATTGGGTGATTTTCGTATCGATTAGGAAAGCTCTCCTCGATTTTTGTTATTTTGTTTACCGTTTCACTGTCAGGATGAATCACAATTAAGCGCTTTAATGAACCATCAGGCAGTAACTGATCTATATAAACTCCATCACAAAAATATTCAATGGCATGTGACCCCAAAGTTCTTAATAATTCTTTGTAATCTAAGGACTCATTTAGTAGTTCCGAAGCCTGTGACAGAAATTTCTGATCTGTCTCTGATTCAATTCGATCCGTTATATCCATCACCGTACCCATCATATGATAAGGCTTGCCTTGTTCATCGTATAAGGCCATTCCTGATTCTTGGACCCAGCACTTTACACCATCTTTTCTAATGATGCGATGATCGATTCGATAAGATTTTCTTTCTTTAAGCGCGAGGGCAATTGTCGACCACAAATAAGTTCTATCTTCAGGATAAATCCTTTGATTTAGCTCATCAGATGTTTTTGAAAAAGCCCCTGGCTCGTAACCATAAATTTCTTCAGTTGTTTCATCAAAAATAACATGATTCGTATTAGGGATCCATTCCCAGATTCCTATATTTCCCGCTTTTACGGCCATCCCCAATCGATCAGAAATAATTTGAAACTTTTCTTCCGTTGATTTTTGTTCAGAAATACTTTCAACAAGCGCCTTTTGGGTTTCAATTTTCTCCGTTACATCTTTTAAGATGATCGCTATTCCTTGAATAATATTGCAGTCATCTTTTACGGATGAAATCCAGGCCTCAAGCCAGCGTGTTTTATACAGAAAAGCCGGTACTTCAATTTGTACATTGTCTTGCTTCACACGTTCAACAAAACTCCAGAATTTTTCGAGACCTGACTCAAAAATATCTTCCCATGCCTTGTTAAGTACAAGAGGCAGGCCATCCAGTGAGAAAATCCCCATCGGTAATGTCGACTGCTCAAAAAATGCTGCATAACGAGTTTGAAGCTCTTTGTGATTTCTTTCTATTTCTACAACCTTTGTGGTGTCTGTCCCTATAGCATAAACGCAGTTGTCTTTAGAAATTGCCGTCCATGAAATCCAGCGCCAACTCCCATCCTTATGCCAGCAGCGTGTGCTTAATGTGACTGAAGGCTCTTGGCCTGAAATGAGCAAGGCCATTTTGTTGTTTGCTAATTCGTGATCATTTTCATGGATTAAACATTGAAAAGGTTTTTCAATAATTTCATTCGGGTCCCAACCCAAAATCCGCCCTTGAGAAATGTTCGTTTTTAAAATCTTCCCTCTGTGAGAAATAATGACGACAAGATGCATGGGAATGTTCAGAATTCCCTCATATTCATTTCGATTTAAATCAGCAATAGAGTTCGTCTCCATTTCGCAAGCATGACAAAATTCTTAAGAATCGACAAGAGGTGTCAACCTAACTTTATTCGCAAGATATCTTTCCAAGCGTTTGTGTATTTAGGTGAGCTAAAGTTTGCAACCGTCCTCCACGCTTGATTAGATCCACATGCCGCGCTTTGAATAGTCTTGGCACCGTAGCGCTTATTAATAAGATCAACCACCTGTCCCAATTTTTCATTATCATCTGAGTGTTCATCGAATAGATCCATTTGATTTTCTGTACGTGGAACAATGTGATTAAGTAAAACTCCTCCCTTCTTATATTCGTAACCAGACTTGAAAATATTATCCAGTACTTGGTGTGAACCTTTAATTAACCTTAAGGTGTCTGAGGTCCCTGAGATAAAACTTTGACTGCCAGTACCATAGTACTGAGGGGCATTCTCATTAAAATAATTCGTTTGAATAAAGACAGTGAGACTAAAACATACACTCTCTTGTGCACGAAGTTTTGCTGCTGAATTTGTACAAAAATCTGCGAGGGCTTCCCGTAACTCACTTTTTGTATATACGGAAGAACCAAAACTTCTGGAGTTACCAGTATTTTTCTTATCTTCGGCTTCTTCAATTGGTAAACAACTTATTCCACGCAGTTCATCCTGTACTTGCCTTCCGACCTTCGTTAGAAGCTTCTGAATTAATTGCTCATCTTTATATATTTTGAAATCATAAGCAGTCTTAATACCTAGCATATTGAGTTTGGTGCTACTGGCGTGGCCAATACCCCATATATCTTTAACAGGGAAACTTTTCAATATTTGATCTATTTCTTCATCATCTTTAAAAACCATCACTCCATGTTGCTTCTTAGAAAGTTTGTTCGCAATTTTGGAAAGGACTTTCGTTTTCGCAATTCCAACACCTACAGGAATTCCGGTAAACTGCAAAACATCACTACGGATTTTTTTTCCGTATTCCAATAGATCATATTTATCAAAGCCATCAAGCTCCAAAAAAGCTTCATCCACGGAGTAAATTTCAAGACAAGGTGTAAAACCATTCAGAATACTCATCACGCGCCTGGAAAGGTTGTCATATAGTGTATAGTTGGAGGAAAAAACTGCGACGTTATGTTTTTTTATTCGGTCTTTTAGCTTATAAAAGGGTTCACACATTTCGCCAAACCCCAGGGCCTTTGCCTCTTTTGTAAAAGCAATGGCACAACCATCATTATTAGATAAAACAATGACTGGTCTGCCACGAATTTCTGGTCTAAAGACTCTCTCACATGAACAATAAAAAGAATTGCAGTCGACTAATCCAAAGTACTTCATCGAAACTCCCTTAGAAGTGCCGTTACAACTCCCCAAATAAAATCACCCGAATCAGGATTCTCATTTTTTAGCTGAGCAGGTAAAAAATAAGTGAACTTAAATTCGCCGTTTACTACTAATAAAACCAATTCGCCCTTCTGAGGCTTCAGTGCTCGATCAATAACGAATTTGTCTTTGTTTTTAATACCTAGTGAAAGTGAATCGCCACTGGCCTCAATAATAAAGACACTCGGTGCACCGATCCTATAGCGCTCATCCAAAGATAAAATATCTTCGTGATATTCTGAGCATGCAGATTGAAAACCGGTGATTTTATAGTCCATTACTTGATTATACGTACATTTTCCGTACTTTCAAGATAGGCAAACTTAATCCCACTCATTTGGAACAAAATCAGTCGATTAGGGCCTATGTTCTTTTTTCAAACAGCGCCTCTTTCTGGTTCTGTTACGGCATACTCGCGCCCATGAAAACTATTTTAGTCACTTTACTCATGTTAGTTTCGGCCCAGGTATTTGGGCGTGGCCTGCCCTCAAACTACACAGATCTACTGAAATATGTTCAACCGGCACCCGATCAAGGTGAAACAAATACCTGCTGGTTTATGGCATCAACTGGTGCCTTGGAATTATTGTTAAATCGCCGAGACAATATAAAAAAACCTAAAGTGAACGGTAAAAATGATCTTTCAGAATCATTTCTTATCTGGCAGAAAGACTTTTGGGACGCCGAAACGCATACAGAGCATTTTATTGAAGAAGTCGTTATTCGTTTTAATTATGGAGAAGCTGTTCATAACAGTGCCTGGCCTTATAATGCATACAATTCAGATGGCACAGACAGTATGGAAGTCTGGAATAAACATCCTGACTTTGCCACGCTGCCAAGGATGAAAGTTCCACAAATAAAAACAACTCTGCTCTTTTCTCGTGGAAAAAAATATGCCACCTATGTTTTGCTGCCAGAGGATGTCTTGGCGGTTAAAGCTGCCCTCGTTAAATCCCAATCACCTGTCATCATTAACTATAATGACGATGGATACTGGCATGTGATCTTAATCGTCGGCTATGATGATCGCAAAAAAGGTGAATGCTACGAAATTGAAGAACAGGAATGTGGCAAGAAAGGTGTTTTCTATGTCCGCGACTCAAGCGGAAAAAGAATTGAAGCACGCGACTATAACTGGTTTCTCTATAAGGCCAATGCAGCCGCAGTGGTGGAATTCAGATAATACTAGACTCGATTATTTATTCATTCCAATCAAACTTAAAAACTCTCCACGCAGCTTTTTATCTTCACGAAATTTACCATCGAGTGCCGATGTTATCATGGTGGCATTTGCCTTTTTAGCACTTCGACAAGTCAAACACCCATGACTCCCCTCAATCACGACCATTACGCCTGCAGGCTTTAACTCATTTTTAATTGAAGTCATGATGTTATGGCACATCCGCTCCTGAAGCTGAGGGCGCTGAGCATGGCAATCCACAATATGAGCAAGCTTAGAAAGCCCAACAACACGAGACTCGTCTCCCTTGGTTGTGTCAGGCAAGTATCCTACATGGGCCTTTCCTGTGAATGGAATAAAGTGGTGGCTACAAAGAGAAGTGTAATCAATATCTTTTAAAATAATAACGTCGTTATAATTTTCGGCGGGAAAAGTTGTAGAAAAGATTTCTTTTTCATCAGTTCCTAAGCCTGAACATATTTCCAGCAAGGCACGCGCCATACGATTAGGAGTCCCCACCAGATTCTTGTCTTCCATATCCAGATTGGGATAGGCCAACTTTAAACCGTCGAGAACTTTCTGATATCCAATCGCCATAGTTTCACGCGCTAGATTGAGTTCCAAGGCCCTTTTACGCAGCTTAAGTAACTCAGCATCCAGAAAAACTTCGGGATTAGTGGCACGTGCCATAGTTCGAGCAAGGTCTTTGTTGAAAGTCGTTTCGAAGGCCATAAGGGGTACCTCTTGTTAGATACCCCTCATATATCATGGCCTGCGTTGATTTCAAATACTATTTAATGGCCACTTTATAGGCTTTTTTGGCCTCTTTAGAGAAGTCTTTGTAGGCTTCAGATAGGACCCGCTTAGAGTCATTAAAACGTTTTTTCCAAAGCGTAATCTCGTTTAAAATGGTCTTTTTCGAATCTGTCATAAGTTCCTCCGGTTATCGATTTAAAGGACTTTTTCTAATTACAGAAATTTTTCCATTGGCTTCAAGTATGGCAAGAGCAACATCATGAAGATGGATAATTCCATTTTCACGAATCGATTCCAATAATTCAGGTAATGAAATTCTTAGTTTTTTTAAAACGTCTTCCATCAATTTGCCGTCACGAATGAGAACTTTTGGCGTACCTTCAAAAAATCTTTCAGCTTTTCTGGAATAGAAGGAAAGAATGCTCATGATAGAAGCTAGAAACATAAGCGTAAGAACGACAAGAAGACCGCCGCTAATGCTTGGCTCATTATTAACCAGTGAATTCTGAAGGGCCTCACTCATAATAAGTAATATTAAAAAATCAAAAGGAGCCATTTCTCCGATGTGTTTCTTTCCCCAGATTTTAAACATAAAAAATAAAACGAGATAAACGATGGTTGCTCGAAAAACTAATTCAAACCAAGGAACAGATAAATTCCACACGCAGACCTCCTGTTCTATTAGAAGATATCATAGTTTGCCATATATAAAAGTGGGGAGGGGTCAAAAAAAAGAGCAAGCCACACGGATGTGCCTTGCTCTATGTATCCGTTCTTTGTGCTAAAAAATCTACTCCTGTAAATTTTCCGAACAAGAAGTTAGTGAACTAACTCCGGATAAAAACAAATTAGCACCAAGAAAAAGATTTGTAATAAAAATCATTTTAAATAAAACCTTAAGATATGAATGCTCCTACTTCATTCATGGCACATGCCTTGCTTCATAGTATTGGAGCGAAAAATTGTCAGGAGCATTATATGTGGTCAATCAACTTTTTTTTCCTTGTAAGTTTTGTCAGTTTGTTTAATTACCTTGATTCATTTGGAAGTAATAAAAAAACCAACTTTGAAATCTATACACATGTCATCGAAGTTACTGACATCGACCTTGATTTCCCAATCCATTACCCTAGACCTTTAGATGAAGATGAGATGGTAGCAAAGAAAAATAATTAGGTATTATCAACTGACTGTAAAACTTTTATCCCTTATTTTTATTGGGCAATTCGTCCCATCATTCCCTATTGAAACATTTATTCCTATATGACAATATTCATATAACGAGTTTAACTTTTGACCATTACCATTTTTCCAGGATGGGGATTTGATGAAGATAAGTAGGATTTTAATTTCTATATTCTTTTCCTTAATTAGTGCACCATCTATTGCTAAAGTTTTCGATGCACAAATCAACATGGTAAACTTTCCTCAAATACAAGAAGCAAAGGTTCACAAAGCAATCGAATTAATTAAGAAGGTCGTTCTATCACCCGCTTTCAAGGAACGAGTTTTGTCACATACATATGAAGGAAAAAAGGCTTATGTTGATAATAAAGGATTAACAAACGAAGAGATTTACCAATTGATCATTGATGGTTCAGAAACATTGCAACCTGAAAAAAACGGTCGCATGGATGT
>JBILYY010000158.1:0-7686 GCA_044377495.1 Bacteriovoracaceae bacterium
AGAATATGCTATCCAAGTACCTCATTCTCGTATTGTTTTTTTTCGTAACCGTTCACGGATTATTTAGTCTCAATTCTACGAATTCGTTAATTGAGCTTGCATCCGATGCAGAAATCGAACTTACCTCTGGAGAAGAAAATCCCGGCGACGCGGAACAGAAAAAAAATTTCAACCCCACTTTTTGTGATGTCGTTTATTATCAGTTAATTGTTAAAGGCACCGAATTTCAATCACCACAATCGTTTTATAAATCTCTTCTTCTAGAAGTTGCTTCACCGCCTCCCTCCCCTCGAGTTTAATTACAGCGAGTTATCCACTTCTTTTGTTTAACAGGAAGATAAAATGAGAAATTTTATTTCGGACTTTCGTTCCGAAAGAGCGCTGGGAGAACGACTCCCAAAGAGAAATATTTCTACCAATACGAAAAAATTGAATATTTCTAAAAATGAAAGCAGCTATACTGGTAAATGGCATAGGGTTTTTTTTGACTGGGCCGATACATGGAAAGAGGTTGCAAGCTCTAAATCCTTTGTATCGGATCTCTTGGCCGGTTTAACAGTTGCGGCTGTCGCATTACCTTTAAATATTGCGCTTGCAGTTGCTTCTGGTCTTCCTCCAAGTACAGGTTTGTTTGCAGGTATTATTGGCGGTGGAGTGGCCATTATCTTGGGAGGATCTTCCCTGCAGGTAACTGGTCCTGCTGCTGCTTTAAATCTAATGGTATTTGCTCTCGTATCAGAATTTGGCGGGCCCGCCGCAAGTGCAGCTGCACTGATTGTTGGTGTAATCCAATTGATACTGATGATGTTTTTTGCTGGATCATTAATTAAATATGTTCCGGAACCCGTTCTTGCTGGGCTTATGACAGGCATCGGTATCAAGCTCTTGGATAACCAAATTCCTGAAATCTTAGGCTACGACTATAAGGTCGCTGAACTTGCCCAAATGTTTCACAGGCCTGACTGGCTTCATGAAGTATCCTGGCACGCCGTTTTGTGCGGACTCCTGGTTGCATTCATGACAGTTATTTTTAAACCCTATAAACGATTTCCGGCATCTCTGGTTGGTATTTCTCTCGTCACTTTTCTTGCCGTTTATCTCGGTTGGGATTTAAAAAGTGTAGGGAAAATTGGTGAAATCGTTCCAAGTTTTTCAATACCAGAACTGGCATCAAATCAATGGGTAAGTTTAATTATCAAATGTATTCCATTAGGACTTTTGGCAGCTGTCGAATCTCTTTTGGCAGCTCAAGTGATTGATCATATGTCCAAAAGCAAAAAATTACATAATTCAAATCTTGAATTGTTGGCGCAGGGATTAGCTAATATTTGCTCCGGTCTATTCAAAGGAATGCCTGTTACCGGTGTTGTTGTAAGATCGACCGTCAATATTCAAAGTGGGGCCAAAACTAAAGTTGCAGCGTTAACTCATTCTCTTATTTTGTTATTCTGTGTTCTTTATCTCACCGATGCCATTGAAGTTGTGCCTTTAGCGGGGTTAGCAGGACTCCTGTGTGTAGTTGGTTTTCGATTGATTGAACTGAAAATATTAATTCATTTATTCAAAGATTCAAAACTTCACACGCTTGCATTTTTGGCGGTCGCAATTGGAACGATTACCAACTATATGATGATGGGTTTGATTGCAGGTGGTTTTTTTGCTTTCGTACAATATTTTATATTTGAGCGAAATAAGGAAAGGGGACAATCCAAACAGTCTAATTCCGAATTAAATCTAACTAAAAAAACAGATGGGGATAACCAATCAAACTGGCTTAAACAAATCAGCGCCAAAGCACATATTGCAACAACAGCCTTTGTACACGGTCAGGCATCGGTAATCGGTAGGGTTGTGCTTGGAAGCAACGTCCATATTGCGGCAGGAAGCTCAGTGCGCGCTGACGAGGGATCTCCATTTTACATTGGGGACAATACGAATATTCAGGATGGAGTGGTGATTCATGCATTGAAAGATAAATGGATTACTGTCAAGGATCAAGACTGGGCGGTGTACATTGGTAATCATGTTTCACTAGCTCATCAAGCGCTAGTACATGGCCCTTGCTTTATTGGAAGTGAGACTTTTATTGGTTTCAAAGCAGTAGTCCATGATTCAATAGTTGGTTCTAATTGCTACATTGGAATAGGTGCTGTGGTTGTTGGAGTAGAAATACCAGATCGTAAGTTTGTTCCTAATGGCATGGTTGTGGATACGCTTGAAAAAGTAGATCAACTTCCTGATGTTACTCATTCTCACCAACACTTTAATGAGGACGTTGTAGAAGTCAATCGCGGTTTAGCCAAGGCGTATCTGAATTTTTTCGCAGAAGAAGAGAAAGCAGAAGTTAAAAAACAATACATTGAATCAAAACAAAATGACGTAGATCGTTTTTAGGAGAGAAATATGCAAGAGGCAACAGGTTATCCGTTAGGATTTATTTTTGGTGTGATCACTATTCTTATTTATTTAATAATCAAATCCATCTTTCACGTGGATCAGGGCTGCGTTGCAATTGTTACGAGCTTCGGGAAATTACGTTTTACAAATGAAAAGAAAAAGATGATTGCTACTTTTTCTCCTGGTCTTCATTTTAAATGGTTCTGGGAAAGAATAACTGTCGTTTCAATGATGGAGCAGTGTCTGGATCTTTCGAAAGAAAACCAGGGGATTACGACAATGGCGAAAGATGGCACCATCTTGAAAATAAACTGTCGACTACGTTATTTTCTTTTGCAAGATGAGTTATACGACTTCCTTTATCGCACTAGGGACGCTGAAGAGCATATTAAAGAAGTATTTATTTGCCTCTTGCGAAGTGAAATTGCGAGTTTTAGCTCTCCACAATCGACTGCTCTTACTGATTCCAGTTCCTATGCTCAAATCAGGCAAGAGCGCAGGGTATTGAATACCGAATTAGGGCAGATCTTTAAGGCGAAGATTTATTCAAGTTATGGAATCAAGTTCCAGTCAATTGATCTGTTGAATATTCTACCTCCTGATGAATTGGCACTTGCTTTGAACGCTGTTGTCAATGCCCAGTCTGAAGCGGATGCACTTCTATCTCGTTCAGAAGCAGAGTGTGAACAACGAATTATTTCTGCTGAAAAAGGTATAGAGATTGCTGTTGCGAAGTCAAACGCAACCGAAATTGAAGTTGTAACAATCGGAAATTATCTTCGCGATTTAAAAAAGAAAGGTAAGCTTTTTGATTATGTTGAAAGACGAAAAGCCGAGATTTTTCATGACGTCAAAAATGCTTTTATAAAAATTTAGTGAGGTCCTATGAGTACAAATACGATTATTATTCTTCAATCAATTGCAGGCTTTGTCCTTTGTTGGCTAGCACTGTCTTCAATCTATCTGCTTAAATACATTTTCTTCCTCGAAGTTCATGAAGAGCATGAATATCTTATTGTTCGTTTTGGGAAAGTTGTTAAAGTCTTCAAAGAACCTGGGATTTTTTTCTTTCCTGAAAGAGTACTTCCCTGGACGAATGCAATAAATGTGTCTCTGAAAAGGGATGTCAGAGTATATGAAAATGTACAGGTTAACGATGCAAAAGGCACTTCGTTAACTATCGATCTGACTGTGGAATTGAAGATTAAAGATCCTGTTAAAGCTCTTTTTCATGTTGAAAACTGGGAAGATTCTTTAAAAGGTTTTATTGTTCACAGTTCTTCGTCACTTCTAAGTTCAAAAACGTTCGAGGAAATTCATCATGATAGGATCAACATGGGACTACTTCTTAAGCAAGAAATAGCAGAAGAAGCTGCGTCCTGGGGAATTGAAGTTGATATGATTTTCCTCAGAAAGATCGAATTACTACCTGAGATATCTCATCAAATGTTTCATGCGATTTCTGCCAAATTGGAAAAAGCGAAGGCCCAGGTTGATGAAAAGGGAAGGCTTAGGGTTTCATTGCTTGAAGCTCAAACTAGCCAAAGGATTGCGAATCTAATTGCCGATGCAAAGGGACAGTATCCAGCCGCCATTGGTAGGGCCTATGAACAATTAGGGTCAGACCCCGAAGTACTTAACGCTTATAAAGAGCTCTACCGTTTGTCGCAAATTCGGCCTCATCGCACCACAGCTTTTTTTGGTTTCAAAGAGGGAGAAGTTAATCCGGTTGATGCTTTTATGATCCATCAAGATGCCGATGGCATCAAGTGAATGGAGAAAGTTGTATTGTACTGATGATTTTACTTTGGCATGATTGATTTATGACTAAAGAATTTTTACATGGGCATAGAGAGTTTCATAAGGAATATGTCGCCGATGAGCGTGTCTTCCTGGAACGGTTGGCCAGTGTTGGGCAGAGTCCTGATGCTCTTTATATCGGGTGCTCTGATTCTCGTGTAGTGCCTGAGTTACTTACAAGTTCTGCGCCGGGGTCTCTCTTTGTGGTTCGTAATATTGCCAATCTGGTACCTGCTTTCGAGAATCCAGACTCCAGTGTTGGAGCGGCCATTGAGTATGCTGTCGGGCATTTGCACGTTTCGCATATTATCGTGTGTGGGCATTATGGATGTGGAGGAGTTAAGGCTGCAATTGACGGGCTTGATAAAATTAGCGTACTGCCTTCGCTTTTTGAATGGCTTAGCGATGTCAAATTTGTGGCCGATAAACTAGATCCGACCTTAGATCCTGAAAAACGTTGGCGTGTAGCGGTTGAGGAGAGTGTTTTGTTCCAAATGGGCAACTTGCTAACCTATCCGGCTGTTGCATCTGCCTTGGCAGATAAAAAAATTGAATTACATGGCTGGGTATATGATCTTCATACCTGTGGACTCTCAGTTTATGATGTTCAAAAGGATACCTTTATTTCTGCTAATTCTTTGCTTCCTTAGATTGTTCTGTTGATCGCATGATGTCACTTCGTGAGGTTAATTCTTTTAATTTTCTCCTTAAGCAATTTTTTAGCTCCAATAAGAAGGGGCCAAAGCTATTCGTTGGTTTTATCAACCAGAGGAAATAGGGTCTTGCTAGCAGCACTGAGTATGCCACTCAAGTAAGGCCTTACTCCAATTTTTTGGATGTGATAGGTTGGATCTCGCATCTTTGCTTATTATATTAGTAGAAGATTAAGAATCGGCCCATTCCTACCGATCTAAAGAAAACTTATTTTTTTGGATAAATAATAATGATCAAATTCCTCTGGCCACTTTTCGCTGTTACTTTTCTTAACCTATGTCAGGCCGACGCCACAAAGACTGAGTGTCCGAGTTATGATTATAGCAGCCGCTTTCCGCCTGTTAGGGATCAGGATGGACATGGGTATTGCTGGGCCTTTGCTGCCGCTGCACTTTATGAGGAGGAGCTTTGTTTAGAAAGCCAAAAAAACAAAGCATTGAATTATAAGTGCGGTCAAAAATTATCAGTACTGGATCTTTCTCGATGTGATTTTAGCCTTAATAGTGATTATGGGGACGGCGGTAATATCAACTCAGGATTGGACTGTGTGATAAAAAAGAAGGCAATGTATAAAAATTTGAAACCTATTAAGGGTAGCAATGAAGCAGATGTAATCTATAAGGAAATTTCTCACAAACCAGGTATTTGTCTAGAAAAGTACGCTCCTTACTATAACCTTATGTCTGGGTTTAGTGGCTTTACAGATTCATTGGTAGGGGTAAGCGATCCAAAGTCTCTGAATGATTATTTTGTAGAAAAAAGAAATGAATGCCATGAAGCTGATTCTTCAGAAGGAATGAGTAAACTCGTAAACGATGTCGCTGGTATTTTGGAAGACTATTTACCAAAGCATGAGCAGATGGGTGTTGATTTCAAAGCCGCGATTCGAAAAAAACAGCTTGATCACTATTTTCTAAGGGACATATTAATTACTCCTCAATGTGAAAAAACACGCTTGTCTCTAAATAAGACGTTCGATGTGAAAGAGGAAGATTTCGAGAAGCAGATTTGGGAAGAAGTCACAATAAGAAATGGGGTCAAGAAAACGAAAGAAGTCGTAGTCCCTGCAAAAACAGAAAAACAAAAATTGGCAGCACTTGCTCAAAGTTTTAAAAGCGGACGTAGCGTTGGGGGATCGATGTGCTGGAATAAGTATATTAAGGACGGCCGGGCATCATATTTTGAAAAAATATTTTTAGCTCCAGGGACTCTCTTCGGAGATGACGGTTGCGGTGGGCATGCAGTTGTTTACAGCGGCATGAGATGGAATCAAACCAAAAAACAGTGTGAAGTTTTTGTCCGTAATTCTTGGGGAGCCGACGCTCCACTTAATGGTTGGGTAGAGGCAGGACGATTAATGAAACATACCATGAGTACGACACAGCTTAAGGAGAAATAAAATGCATTACCTGCTTTTAATTATGTTTTTTGGAAACTCAGTTTATGCAGCATCCATATCGCTTGATCCCGATCAAAAACAAAAAGTGCAGATCTTAAGTTATAAAGATGTTCGAGTGTCGCAAATTATATGCGAGAAAATATGTGAAGCCAAAAAAATGGTTGATGGTCCTGTGGATGTAAAAAAAATTGAAGTCCCTAAAAAAAATCCCCATAATCCCAGTTCTTATTTTTGTCGAGGCATAGGAGGGGTTCCAGGTATTGGCCATATGGAGGATGGGGCGGAAATCTCTATCTGTACCATGAAAGATAAAAGTTTTTTTGTATCATGGGATTTGCTTAAAAAACTTTAACGTAGGCATATAGAAGTAGTGCAACGGTTTTTTTAATGATGTTTTTTCAAAGACTCTCTTTTAGTAAGAGAGTCTTTGAAGATAAAATTAATGATTAAGCATTTTTGTTTTTACAGGTTCTAGTTCGATTACAAATTTAGCACGCCCTTGAGCTTTTAAGGTAAACTGAGTTGTTTCTTCAAGAGAGATCGTTTGCATTCTTGTGGCATTACCCAAAAAATTTCGAATCGAAGCACGAAGACTTCCTGTCAGGCCGGCATCGTTATCAGTTTTTCCAGTTACGACAGCATCTGCCACTAAAAGGTCATAGACATTATCAATATCGTTGTGCAGAGAAAAGATGGCCGGGCGGTAGAACATATCGACAATAATTTCTTCGCTTGTGATGACATAAGATTTATTAGAGATGCACTCGCTCTTATCAGCTTCAGTCCAAATACTTGCAATGTCAGATTTGCCAGACATAACTAAACAATCCGACTTCGCGCTTTGAGATAAAAGACCGGCCTCTGAATTATAACGGATAAAGGCCCTTGTTGGGGTAAGCTTTCTGGTGTTACCTAATTCGTCGTAATAGCGACCTGTTACTTTGAATTTTGTCTCAAGAATATCTGCTTGAGCAGCAAAAGTTGCTAATGTGGCCAAAACTAAAAGTACGATCTTTTTCATATCTTCTCCTGATTGGTTAAGTAAATTGAGACAAGTATCTATCAAATAAACTCGCTTAGGTTAGAGCTTGGAACAATCTTCCTAGGGTGTATAAATTTTAAACAACTCTAAGATACCGGCCGGCAGATGAGGTTAAGCCTTTCTTTTTAACAAAGCGAAGAGAATTAGGAATAGTGTTTTAAAGCTAATTTCTGTACGCGCACTCCACATAAGTTGGCAGAAACCACTGTAAAATCAGCCACTTAAGAATTATTAAACGGACACTCAATCTTCTTAAATTTTTTACCGATAAGTATCAGTAATCATAAGGGGATCATCATGAAATTTACTTTCATTATTTTGGCATTGTTTTTTT
>JBILYY010000159.1:0-7672 GCA_044377495.1 Bacteriovoracaceae bacterium
CTTGATGCTGTTTGTGCCACCTCTGTTGAAGTAAAAAGAAAGCAAATTCGTTTTAATGAATCAACTGGTCTGATTGTGGAAGTAGGGGATCTTAAAGTTCCTCTTGATCAGGTTGATTTTTATTTTGATGATTCATGTCTGCTCTTTGCAGGTATGGGTGACGTGCATATTCACGCTCGCGAAGACGTGTCTGGAAAAAATAATTACAAAGAAGATTTTTTATCAGCTTTGGCGGCCATGAAAAATGGGGGAGTCACGCATGCAGGTGATATGCCTAATAATCCCATTCCGCCGGTTGATAATGCGAGCTATGAAGCGAAATTTGCGCTTGGGTCAAAGGCCCATCGCTGTTTATGGTTTTATGCTGGCATTGGACCCAATACCCGACCACTGACTTATAAAGTTCCCTACAAAGTTTATATGGGCCCATCGGTGGGAGAGTTATTTTTTAAAGATTTACAAACATTGGATGAGACTTTATCGCATTATCGCGGGCAGCACGTGAGTTTTCACTGTGAAGACCCGGAGATTTTGGAAAGTCACAAAAATGCCTCTACTCACCATGAAAAACGTCCAGTCGAGGCTGAAGCCGTTGCAACTCGTGATGCTCTGATGTTAATTGAAAAACATGGCCTCAAGGGTAAGCTTTGTCATTATTCATCGGATGTGGGGTTAAGACTTATTCGAGCGGCGCGCGCCTGTGGAGTTGATGTTTCGATTGAAGTTACACCTCAGCATCTTTATTTTGATCTTGAACACCTGGCACCCGAACGATTAAAGCTGTTTCAAATGAATCCGCCAATTCGGCACCAGCACGATCGTGAAGCCTTAAAATCCGCCTTGAAAAATGGCGAAATTCAGTATCTCGCGACAGATCATGCTCCTCATACAAGTGAAGAAAAAGAAAAAGGGATATCTGGTCTGACTGGGCTTGATACCTATGCAGGTTTTGTAACATGGCTTTTAAGTGAGGGTTTTTCACCTGAACTTATCGCAAAAGTCTCCGTAGAAAACCCAGGTGACTTTCATAATCAGTTTATAGAATCATGGAAGGGACTTTCTTCCGATTATGAATCATTTGGATTGGGGCTTGGTTACTTAAAACCCGGATTCACAGCAAATTTTACGATTTTAAAACCTCACTCACCCCAAACGGTCTCGGCCGATAAGTTAAGAACAAAAGTTCATCACAGTCCATTTATTGGAGTAACTTTTCCTGGATGCCTTAAGAGTTTATTTATTAAAGGAAAGAAAGTATGAAAATTGCCCTTATATCAGTAGGTGTTTTGATATTTGCCACAGTTCTATTACTCGCTTGGTGTGGATATCCCTGGAGCTTAAGCGAACGAATTACTAAACCAGAGGTTGTTCATGTGGAACCTGAGGGAATGGTAAACAATGAAGAATTTCCGGCCGTAATCAAGGTTCAAACCTGGAATTTGGGTTTTCTTTTCGGTGAAGGTTCAGAAGGACCTGGTTATGCTCCTCGTGATAAGAAATATTTCGAATATCAACTTAATGAACTAGTAAAAGAGATTAAAGAATCTGCTCCGGATATTATCTGTCTTCAAGAGATCGATTTTGATTCTAATCGGAGTTTAAATATTGATCAGGCCCGATACCTTGCTGTTAAGGCCGCCTACCCCTACGTTGCAGAATCCGTTAGCTGGGAGGCCAATTACATTCCATTTCCTTATTGGCCTTTTAGTCGACATTTTGGTCGCATGAAATCTGGCGGTGCAGTTTTAAGTAAATATCCTATTGTTTCGCACGAAGTTCACTTGCTGCAAAAACCGATCTCAAATCCGTGGTGGTATAATATTTTTTATCTTCACCGTTTTCAGCAGGAAGTTCAGATTGAACTTGGTGATAGAAAAATTAAACTCGTGAACTTACATTTGGAAGCTTTCGAAAAAGAAAATCGAACAGCCCAAATTAATACATTGGTGAAGAGAGTGAAGGACCATAATGTTGAAATTGTATGCGGTGACTTCAATATGGTTCCACTGAGTGCTACCAAGAAAAGACGATTTAAGGGTTACGAAGAAGATGATTATGAAAATGATGGAAGTTATGAGGCCATGCAGAAGTCAGACCTGCTTGAAGTGATTCCTGATAAAATTTATGCCCTAGATGAGGCACGTTATTTTACTTTTCCTTCGTCTAAACCCGACCGACGTTTAGATTATATTTTTTATAATAAGAATCTTAAAATGATAAAGGCCGAAGTTTTACCTTCGGCCTTATCAGATCACTTGCCCTTAAAGGCAAGTTTTCAAATTGCAGAGCCTAAATTTAATCCATATTCACAATAAGTTTCTGACCAGTATGAATCGTTTTTCTTTTCATTGAGTTGATTTTCATTAACGTTGAAAGCGGAACATTGAATGATTTTGCAAGTTTTGTAAGTCGGTCACCTTGTTTTACAGTGTAAATTGCTTTTTGAGTGTCGGGTAATACAATCCTTTGACCAACAATTATTTTTCCACGCTTGAGGTTATTAACTGTTTTAACTCTTGATACCTTAGAGTTAAATAAAGCTGCGATTCCAGTCAAACTATCGCCTCTAACAACTTTATAAACAATTGGACGATTAGTGATTTTAACTTTTGGTGTTGCTGCAAGTCGGGTTGAAACAACTTGCTCTTCATTAGGTTCAAGATAGATTTTTTGACCAGATTTCAGTCGCGTTTTCCACGAAGAGAAGTTGTTAACTGAGGCCAGTTTTCTTGGAGTGATTTCATATTTACGAGAAATTGAAAGAAGAGTTTCTCCTCTCTTAACACGGTGAAACTTGGGTACATCGCTATTTATTGCAGCTGTTCTACGGTTAAGCTCTTTTCGTGACTCAGGTTTAGAGAGTTTTGGAACATGCATATTTGCAATGTTGGTGTTCGGAGTAACTTCGTCTAAGTTGTACGAGTATTTTGATTTAGGAACACGAAGCATATAGGTTCCAGTAAAAAAACGTGGAGTACTATTTCTTCTTAGCTCAGGATTAAGTTTTTTAAGAAGTTTTACTTCTATTCCCATTCGAGAAGCAATTACTTTGAGGGGGACATTCTTTTTCGTAGGGGTCAACTGGGTCATATCAAAAAGGTGTAGAGGTTTCTGAGGTAGAATGAAACCGTAATGATCAGCATGTTTAACAATATGCATCGCTGCCAAAACTTTTGGAACATAGTTAATGGTCTCAGAAGGTATGTGTTTACCACGCGAGAGTTGATAAAAGTCATTAGTTCCGTGCTTTATGATTCTTCGTCTAATTCCGTTCTCGCCAGCATTATAAGCGGCAAGGGCAAGTTCCCAGCTTGAGAACATATTGTGGAGGTCCTTAAAATACTTTGCTGCTGCATGAGTGGCCTTAAACAGATCTTGTCTCTCATCAAGTTCAGGACTTATTTTCATTCCATATCTTCTGCCAGTTGCACGGATAAACTGCCAAGGGCCAACAGCTGAAGCATGTGATCGTGCTCCTAAATAGTAACCAGATTCAATGAGGCCAACAAAATAGAGTTCTTTAGGTAGTCCGTGTTTTTGGAAAACTTCTTCAACATCAGACCGGTATTCTTCCCCATTATTGAGGAAACGCTGAAAACGCGCACGATCTTTTACTGTGAAGTACTCAACCCAAAACTGCATACGTTTTGTATTTTTTTTCTTTAGAAAATTACGGGAATAGGGAACTTTATCGATTTCTGTCTCGGGTATATCATTATCAATCTCAACACTGCCGACCTTTTGGGTAATTTCTCCGTCATCGGCATTGGCCTCAACCATTTCGTGAGTGTATTCACCTGACTTCGGTTTTTTTGCGAGAATTTCATCCCGATTCAAATCCACCGTATCCATCAAAGAGCTCATCTCTCGTGAAGGATTTTTATTCATGCGCCTTTTAAATTGAGAGCAACTGAGTAGCAAAAAAGCAGAAAGAGTTAGAGTTGAATACATAGAAAATTTCTTCATGAAGTGAACCCCAATAGCAATGACATCATGTCAATTATTCAATTCTAACATTCATGAGCTCTAATGCAACAAGTCTGTTGCGGAAAAAAAATCCATTTCGTATTTTTTTGAATTGTTTTTTATAATGGATTCATGACAGATAATCACCAAAAATCTCCAACCATCGTTGGTTTTAGAGAATGGATTTCCCTAATTGACCTAAAGCTAGTTGCGCTCAAGGCGAAGATCGATACTGGTGCAAAAACGTCAAGCTTGCATGCCTATGACATTAAGCACGTGAAGCGTGCAGGCATTAGCTTTGTGAAGTTCAAGGTTCATCCTATTCAAAAAAATCTTGATGTTGTAGTTTCATGTTCGGCTCCATTGATAGATCGGAGAATTGTGACTGATTCCGGTGGCCATAAAGAATTGCGATACGTCATTCATGCCATGATTCAGATAGGGGGACTTAAAAAAAAGATTGAGCTCACTTTAACGAACCGTGAATCTATGAAGTACCGAATGTTGCTTGGTAGGGAAGCTCTAAAGCAATTTTATATAGACCCTTCTCAGTCGTATTTACTTAAAAAGAATCAGAAGCAGAGAAATTATCTCAAAGACATCAAGATAGGGATGAATTCTAAGAAGCAAATAAAGCCTTAAACCCATCACTCACTTTGGCGGCCAAGATAAAATCATTTTCTACTAAGTTGTTATTTGTATGAGTCCAGATCTCAATATCACAGTGTCCCCATCCTAGGTGAATCTCAGGATGATGTTTCTCTTCTTCGGCAAGTCGGCCTACTTCATTGGCAAATTCTAAGGCGCGCTTAAAATTTTTAAATTTAAAATTGCGGCGTAAACGACTATCGTCATGTGTTAGTTCCCATTCCGGACCCAATAATACTAAAAGTCTTTTTTTTTCCTCGATTGGTAACGGAGTCACAAAAGTGGAACAAGGAATACATTTTTTATCTTTTAGATCCATTGCTTTTCTCCTAGACTCGGAAAAGTATCCTTTAATTCTCGGGAGTCGTAAATGCTTGCTATGCTTTTCTTGACCTTTTTTGTCGGTTGCGCCCATAAAGTTAATATTGTTGCTCCTGCGGAAAATATGGTCCGTTCAAAGTTTGAAGCCTTTGCAAAAAATTCAATGGTCACATCTCAAGGTGAGGCAACCTCACGTGCTGCACTTTCAACCATAGCAAAGGGCGGAAATATCATTGATGCTTTTGTAACTGCATCTTTTACGATTTCAGTTGAGAGGCCTCATTCGACTGGTATTGGAGGCGGTGGATTTTTACTATATTTCAACACGGTCGATAAAAAAGTTTATGCTTTTGACTTTAGAGAGATTGCCCCTGTTCTTGCTACAGGTGATATGTTTTTAACAGACGATGGAAAAACGCAGCCGCTCTTATCACAAGAAGGAGTCTTTGCCGTGGCAACTCCAGGATTAGTCGCGGGCCTTTATGACATTCACAAGCGTTTTGGAAAACTTCCTTGGAAGGATATCATTCAACCAGCAATTGATCTTGCTCGTAATGGTTTTCCGCTTTACGAGCAATTATACGTTGCACTTCAGGATAGAAAACATGTCTTGGGTGTTGATCCTGAAGCAAAAAGCACATTTTTACTCAATGATGGCTCTGTTCCTAAAATGGGAACTTTGGTGGTTCAAGAAAATCTAGCGAAAACGTTAGAATTAATTGCTCAAAAAGGTAAGCTGGCCTTTTACAAAGGTAAAGTTGCTGACGCTATTGTAAAAGCAGTTAGATCGAAGCGTGGAATTTTAACTTTAAAAGATTTGCGTGATTATCGGATGAAGGAGCGCTTACCAGTTTCCGCGGCATATAAAGGATTAAAAATCTTCTCCATGCCACCTCCTAGTTCAGGTGGAATTCATGTTATTCAAATTCTAAAAATGTTGGAGCCATATAATTTAAAAGCTATGGGACCTCAGTCTACAGATGCCGTGCACTTAACTGCCAATAGTATGCAAAGGGCCTTTGTGGATCGTGCCACGTATTTAGGCGATCCAGATTTTAATCATGTTCCTGTTAAAGAGCTTCTTAGCAGTAAATATCTAGAAAAACTTTCCAAAGAAATTGACACCAAAAATGCTTTAAGAGCGGATACGCTAAAACCAATTGATCTTCCTTACGAGTCAAGTGATACCACTCATTTTTCTATCGCTGATAATGATGGAAACATGGTGGCCTCTACTCAAACGATAAACGGTTGGTTCGGTTCGGGTGTAATTGCCCAGGGAACGGGAATCATTCTTAATAATGAAATGGATGATTTTGCTCAGAAAGTTGGTGCGCAAAATCTTTTTGGTGCAGTCGGTGGAAATAATAACCTTGTTGAACCAAAGAAAAGACCTCTTTCGAGTATGTCTCCAACAATTATTACAAAGGATGAAAAACCCTATATGGCGCTTGGTTCTCCTTCAGGCACAAGGATTATTACTTGTGTTGCGCAAACAATTTTAAATTCAGTTGAATTTGAAATGCCCTTGTTTGAATCAGTTGCCGCTACTAGAATCCATCAACAGTGGCAACCTGACCTTTTAAAAATTGAAGCACCTTATCTTTCAAGCAGTGTTGAAAAGGCTTTAAAAGAAAGGGGGCACAACGTTGTTCATGAGAAATTAGGTTGCTCGATCCAGGCCATTAAAAGAGAAAATAATCAGTGGACTGGCGTGAGCGATCCAAGAGGCGAAGGATTGGCACTTGGTAACTAACTAAATTGGGATTTTACCTATGAATCAAGATTAAAGTCCTTCTAAAAGCTGGATATTCTTTTCCTCACATCTCTTTGCATTTTTCCATAACATGCCTTGTTTTTCTCAAGTATTATTTTGCAATTTTCATACCTTAAGGCCGGCATCTGTATTGCTTCTCTCACATTGCGAATTCCATATTACTGGGTTTAACAAAGGAATGAATAATGAAGAGAAAAATTCAACTGATCAAAATTTTGCCCATGATGAGTCTATGCTTACTCTTGGCCTTTGTTTCATGTCAAAGTGATAGTGGTAACACTACAAAGTCGGATGTTCAAAATGAACTTATACAACCGGATGAAGGGTTGTACGTTGCTTCACTTACACCTTTGAACACGAGTGTATCACCATCGGCCTTAGGAGCTTTCATATTTAGTATTCAGGGTGACAAAGCTGACGCTACGATAAATGTTATTACCGCTCCCTCAGGTGTTGCTCATCCCCAGTTCATTTATGTCGGAGATAAATGTCCTACTGCTGCCGATGACACAAATAGTGATACTTTCTTGGACGCGCTTGAAGGAATTGCTGTTTTTGGACAAATACTTATTCCATTTGACGGAAATTTGAATTCTCAAGATGAGGGTTCTCTTCTCTTTCCTTCTTCCGATGATATTGGAGCTTATCAGTACTTGAGATCAGCTTCGCTTGCGAAGTTATTAGAAGATTTAAAATTACCAGATCCTGATACAACTGACTCTATTACAAAGTTAGCGGCCGGTGAGGAACTTAATCTTGCAGGGAGAGTACTTGTTATTCACGGAGTTTCAGCAGATACGGTTCTGCCTGATACTGTCGGAACAATTCAAGGGGCGCCTAACACTGTGACCTTACCTATTGCCTGTGGAATTATTTCGCGAGTTGGTGGTACAACTGGTGGCACAACTGGTGATACAACCGGTGGTACAACTGGTGATACAACCGGAGGCACGACTGGTG
>JBILYY010000160.1:0-7655 GCA_044377495.1 Bacteriovoracaceae bacterium
TTTTGTCTAAATTCTAATTACATTGATAAGCAGTTGCATGAACCGCACGTTTATTTCCGTTTGGGACTTCCTGATTCACAACAATACCCGTGGCATTTAATTTAGCAGCTTGATTAACAGCATGATTTGTAGCTAGTTCAGTACTGCCATTTTCATCCATTCCAACGACTTTACCAACCACATTACAGCCAGCAGGCTTATTAGGGTAAATCTCAAGAGATTTTGCATTCTCAGTCAAAATACCTGGATTACTCGAACATGCGGCACCAAGGGCCAATAAGATAAAGAACTTCATTTCCACACTCCTTCAAAATTTGTTCTATAATAATAGCTATACCAAAGGGATTGGGCCATGAAAGCATTACTCCTGACTATTTTACTCGCCTGCTCTTGCACGAAATACTCGCCTCTAAGTAAGGACGCGATGGGTTTGAAACTCACTGAGGTTCAAATGGACATCTCACACCTAAATGAGATTGATTGGTTAGTGGGAAAAAACAAAGAGGCCAAGGTCTCTCAGAGTCTTGTCTTTGTCGTGGCCATGCCAAAAGTAGACGAAGATGATCTCGACTATTTACACAAACATAAAGGAATTGATTCTTGGATCCTTCGCCTAATAGTTCAAAAGGGTTCAGAACGCCAAGATTTGGGATCGCTCTACACTCGCTTTAAATCAAAATCAACCAGCAGAGGTCAGAGTGCAGGTGCACCAACAAGTGTTACGATTAAGATTTACTATGCAGCTGCTTATCCATCAGAACGATTTAGGTTCTTTCATTGTCCTGCCTTTGACCATACGAGAAAAATTAGTGATATGAAAATTTCTGGTGAAAACATTAATTTTGATTTATCAGTTGATCTCGCCACATCTTATCCAGAAAAAAGTCATCTCGTAGAGCTGTCACCAAGTTCATTTAACGGGGGTAATTCTTTAGTGGGAGAATATTTTCTTGAAATAGCACCATATGATTCCGAAAAGAAACTCATTCATGCGGCATTCAAACGGATACCAAGGTATGTAGAAGTTTTAGCAGAAGAACGAGTGCCCGTAAAAAGTTGCTCAGGTGTGCATGAGGAACTTAGATAGGGCAATAGTATCTTTTACTGAAAAGTTCCAGTCAAATCATTAACACCAACAGTAGCTTTATCTTCTTGCTCAACACTGGCCGGAGCACGAGTCTTTTCTTCAGTAAAATTGAATGATCCAAAAGAAGCTGCTGCCACCGTGTCTTCGCCAACAGGAATTGATTTTTCTTCAACATCAAATGTGCCGGTTGCTTTATTAAAATCAATTGCAAATGCTGAAGTAGAAAGAATAAGAGAAAGGAGAAGAAGATGTTTCAAGGTAAACCTCCATGGTTGTTTAAACCATATCGGCTTACCTTGAGGTATTTTTTAGTTAATAATTGAACTGGGCCTGCAATCTTAATAATTGTCCATTTTGATTCGAATTCTGGGCCGTTGTGGCAGACTCTACTATGCGGTCAGAGATCGCATAAGCAGCTGTAATTTCTAGAGCTGGATTTGGTTGCCATTCAGTCCCGAATTCCCATTCGCGAGTTTGCATACGGTTTCCGTTATCAACTTTACGACCACCATCATATTCCTGATAGCGAACATATGGAAAATAACGATCATTTTTATAAGTCGTCTGGTAGTTCACCATGATGTAACCACCCTTTAGATCATCTTTAACAACTTCGCCTTTATCTTTATCGAACTCTGGGCCTTGTCCAACGTTATACTCAGCTTGGAAACCAAATGGCTGAGGATAAACGATAAGAGAAGCGGCAGTTCGGTAGTCATCATAGTTTTGTGCTGTTGTTTCAATTCCATCAGCAGCTTTAGAGCCAGCAGTTTTAAATTGTCCTCTGTAATACTGAATCGAAGTTTCAATAAATTGCCCATTCGCCAATTTAAATGGATAAGTTAAACGAACAGCACGATGAAGATCATTATTTTCCTCACCTTTATTCAGTGACTGACCATTGTAAACACCGGCCGCAATCATCCCATAGTCGCCTGTACCTTTAAGGTTATTTGAAACAAGTTCTTTGAAACGCTTTCTAACTTCAGTTGGGGCATACATTAAAAAGATACCAGTGTCACGCTCATTTGGCGCACCTGTGTTCATAGCATCGGTACGATCAAACGGTCCGCGGTTTGAACTGGATTGAAGATTATCAAATGCGTAGGGAACTTTTGAAACACCTGTTCTTACTCTCCACTCTTTGTTTTCAGTCAAAGCGTAGTCGAAATAAGCATCACGGATTTGTAAATAGTTTTGCGGAGTACTTCCGGTACCGCTATCTTGTGAGTAATCAAACTGAATGTACATGTAGACACGGTCAGTGACATCACCGTAGAAATTTAGACGAGCACGACGAAGAAAAATCCCTTTATTATTTCCCATGGATTTATCATTCGTAGGGTGGGTTAAATTGCTATTTGTTTCAAATAAACGGTTATAGCGAATTTGAGCGTAACCTTTTAATTGAATTCTTTCATACCATTTAGAACCAAGTGTATCGTTAACAACTTTTTGCATTTGCGCCAAAGAAGTTCCTTGCTCTTGAGCGTGAGCGCTACAAGCGAGGACAAGTAGCAATAAAATAAACGCTTTCATATTTCTCCCTTAAAAATCTGTACAGAATCTATTTATACTTTTCGAACGAATTTGTTTGTTAGGAATACGTTAGGAAAGCTAAGCTAAGATATTGTTTAATGTAAAAAGAGGTCTTTATGAGCTTTGAATATAAAATGCTAGTTGTTATGACATTCTTTTTTCTTTTCGCATGGCTTCCATCAAGTGTCGCCAAACTCAGATCATTTGGCGGAAAGTGGCTGGCATCCAATAGAAGTCCTTTGATCGGTAAAGAATTAGCGCCTTGGGGAGCAAGGGCGGAACGTGCCTACTCAAACCTGAAAGATTATTACCCAGGGTTTGTGGTGGCAATTCTTTTACTAGGGACTTTGAATAGGTTTAACGAACTCACAGCTTGGGCTGCAGGACTATATGTTTTCGCCCGACTGGTTCACTATATCGCTTACACTGCTGGTAACGTTACAGTTCGATTTCTGGCCTATGTTTTAGCAATGATTTCCAACGTGTTTCTACTTGTCAAAGTGCTCTGCTAGGCCCTTTTTGCCGTCTACCTTAATAACTTGGACATTGAGATCATGTAAGGATGAAAATCCTCCTTTTACTGGCCCTGCTAATTCCCTCAATTTCACAGGCAAAAATGATGCTGCAATACGGGCTAAATTATTCTTCTGAAAAAGATGACTCTACAAATGACAACTACGAAAAAACTCGTACTTTCCATAAATTTTTCTTAGGTGCATCGATAAATAGTAAGAACACTCTCTTTTTTGGATGGAACATCAATTCATGGAATTCATCGCTTACGAAAGTAAATGATGAAGAAACTTATAAAATGCTCGAAATGGGCCCACGCCTGACATATTTTTTCAACGAAGAGATGCGCGCATACTTTACCTTGGAATGGAATCCTTATGGTAAAGGTGACCGCGAAAAGACCACAACTTCGACCGAAGTCTCTGGATCAAGCACAAGTTTTGGACTTGGTTATCGCTTTAAGCTCTCACAAATGATTGGGTTGGGTGCCGCCATTCATTATCATACACTCAGCCTCAAGGACGAAAAAGTCGGATCAACCGAAACTTCCATTTCGACTAAGGTCACTAACCTTATGCCGATGTTGGAATTAACCATATTAACAAGATAAAACAATTGGATATTAAAATGAAAACGTTTGTAATTCTTCTCATACTTTCTATTCTCTTATCTGCAACAGCAAATGCTAAAGTCGTTATATCTAAGGATATTTATTATATTGAAAATAAGAAAGGCAACATACCTCTACTTTCAGTCAATGCAATGATCAAAGAGAAATCTATCTCGAAGATTGGTTTATATGGAAATGGTAGTGCTCATCTTATTTCATTTGCCACAAAAGATGGCCCGGTTAAACTCTATTCAATTGATGAAAAAGGATTCACCTATTCAATAGAGCCATTTGCCTCATACAATGTGACCAGCACAGATCAAGATGGGAAGTTTGAATTTAAAGAAGTTCCTAAACGTAAATATTATATCGATGCAAAGGGCTTTTTCTTTTACTAGTTCAGTCTAATCCAAGTTTTTGTCTGCCTGTCGTACAAATGGCCCAACTTGCCAGTTTTAAAACAGACTCACTCAAACTAGGTCGTTGTTTATCGCAGGGTGATTCTTCTCCTTCGGGTATTTTTACTGGCGGAATCATTGGTACTGGGTGCGAAGACAATTTTTCATTTTTAGCATTTTCGGCTTTTTGATTGTCGCATTCGACATCAAAGGTTTCGCAAAGCCCATTGGACATGGTGCCACCTTCCAATACAAATAATCCAAATTTCTCCATCTCTTTCAGAATGTCCTCATCAAAATGTTCAAAACAGTGTCTTTCAGTCGCATTGGCATCCATAAAACTTTTATAATAACCCACTTCTATTTTGAGAAGCTCTGCCAGTTCTCGTTTGGGCTCAGCACAAAGCCCTGTGCTTTCTTGCTCGCACTTCATCGAAAGATCCCACACACCCATCTTTTGCTTACTTGAATCAGAACAATTGTTAAGAATATTTACAACTACTTCTTTATCGCCAGACAGTTTTGAAAGAGAGATTTTAACATTTAAATCTTCGTCAGCTGCACCAGATGATCCTTTACAACCAGAATCATAAAGGACGGCACCGCCTTTTGTCTTGAGGGTAACCTGATCAGGAATTCCATAAGGCTCAAAAAGCATGATAAATTCTGTACCCTTGGCTTTTTTCATAGACACAATAAAACCCTCCAAGTCCTCGTCTCCACTTGCTTTAACATCCGAACAATCGTCAACGAACTCATTGCCCTTAGTTACTATTGTTATTTTGGCCGCTGCTGAAGGAAGAATAAGATTAATAGTATCCAAATCGATGAATGAGCTTTCGCCATTACGTTCAGCTGAGCAGGCAGTATTGTAAGCTGCTGCATAAGCGTACTGCCTTTGAATATCCCACAAATGTTTTGTAGCTTCAAAGTAAGTAGTTACAACCTTAAACCCTTGCTCTGTTTTTTCTTTTTGTTTTTTTATTTTTTCACGATATTTATTCACTTTTTCGTGCACATCTTTACAGCTAGGGTCATTCAAAATCTTATCGATCTGAAGACTGATAAGTTCCCGATTGGCCTTATGTAATTCACCTAGTTTTACTGCATCAATCGCTTTTCGTTTATGGCATGATTGCGCACCCTCTTTTCCCGGCATTTGATAGCTATCGCTATAGTAGGGACCGCTGTAGCTATAATTTTTACTTACGCAAGTAGGAGGACGCTCAGCTTCAGCATAGACATTGATAGATAGCATGATTACGAGGTAGGGCATGCACTTCATTTATGAATTATAAGGGAGCAAGTTCTTGGATCAGGGGGAGATTTTCATTCTCTCGATCTTTTAAGACAAATACGCTAGATTGTTAGTAGCTTTGAATTAACCGGAAAAAAAATAAGCCCATTATATCTGGCAATTATACGCATGAAGCCTTTTAGTCTCACCTTCTTGGCCTTTTACCTTGCCTGCCTAAGCTGCTGGTTTCTGCAGACGTCTTTTGGAGTGACTCCAGTTTTATCGGCTGCCTTGGTGGGATTCTTGGGAAGTTTTGTCAGTGTCTTCGCATCGGTTATTTACGCGGGAGCATTTGCAGGCATGTGCTCGCATGAATACTTATCAGATCATTTACACATCGTTTTTATTTCACTTGCTGGGTCAGTAATCTATATTTTAAGTAAACCTTACCTGAATGGATTTGGCGGAAAACTCGGTGTGATAGCTTTCCTTTCTTCACTCCTTCTCGTTCTCGCGCGAGGATTATGGTAAATTTCTTAGTCATTTTAATCATTTCCCAACTTGCGACTCATACGACTCATACGCTGGTGTTCAAGAAGAATATTGGGAGTGTGCGTGCATCTTCTTTTTTAACTCTTTCCTTTATTTTGTTAACCCTTCCCTTTTCCATGGAAATTATTCCAGCACTTCATGCACTCTTTCTCGGTTCTACTTTTGTTGGATTAACCGAACCTAGGCGCCTTTCTCGGTATCAGCTGTTTGTTGCTAGTTTTATCTTCTGTCTGATTTTTCAATTCCTAATACTGTACTTAAAAGGTTTCGGTGGCAGCTTAGGAGTCTCAGCTTTTCTTGCGTGTTTGGTGACATTTTGGCTAAACAAAGGCCTAAGCATCGTAAGAGGTTAATACATCAAAGACCCTTTCTAACTTCTTCTTACTGGCCGTGTTGAAACTTTGACGACTCTTAATCACTCATTTACCGTTTCAATTAACAAGGCTGGTTTATGAAACGGATTTTATACCTCTTGAGCGCTATTTTAATGATTCAAAATGTTATGGCGTGGGGACCTGTTGGTCACCAAATCGTGGCACAAATCGCAGAAGATCAGCTTTCCATTCAAGCCAAAAAAGCAATTGATATTCTAATTCCTGGACAAACTTTAGCTCAGGTAAGTAATTGGGCCGATTCAATTAAAAGCAAACCAGAATGGGTTCATACAAAATCTTGGCATTTTGTAGACATTGCTGACGATGAAACTTATGAAACGGCTCCTCACGCCCCAACCGGTGACATTATTACTGCCATTACTCAAATGGTTAATGTGCTTAAATCTTCATCCGCAAGCACTCTTGAAAAGCAACAGGCCCTCATGTTTATTGTTCATTTTATGGGTGATATTCATCAGCCACTTCACGTTGGACGTCCATCCGATCGTGGCGGAAATGAAATTGAAGTGACCTTTGAAGGAAGAAACATGAATCTCCACTCTCTGTGGGATAATGGCATGATTAAAAAACAGGGAATGACTTACCTTGAATACGCTCGCTATCTTCAGGGGCATAATTTAGTAAACTCCACGTTCATTTTATCTGAAACACAATTGGCCCAAATAATTGATGAAGATATGTCTGTAAGAAAACAAATATATATTTTCGATGCCGTTGAAGATGGCCCAATTATTATTGATCAAGGATATTTCGCTCGAAACGACGGCACTATGAATTCAAGACTTTTATTGGGTGGTCAACGTGTAGCGGATTTGTTTAACGAAATATTCATATGAGCGTCATATAAGCTTAACTTAATCGTGACATAAGATTTTCTTGACCAACTTGGTGACTTTTAAATACATTGTTTAAAAGTTTTTAATGGAGTTTAAATGAAACGTTGTTTATTTTTGATCCTTACTATTTTTGCCTTCAATGCCTTTTCTATCGATTATCCAAAAGGGCCAAATCCAGAACTTACTCCGGGCTCACTCTGCCAAAGGGCCAGCTCATACAGATACGCTGAACAGATTCCTTATTGCGAAAGAGACGTGTCATCACAGCTTAAAGGCGAAATATTTGACAATTATAGAAACCAACTCGGTTTCAAATTAGATCCAAAAACTCGTAGCAGTTATAAAATTGATCATTTCTTTCCACTTTGCGCTGGTGGAAGTAATGAAGAGACCAACCTATGGCCTCAACACGTTTCTGTTTATACTATCACTGACCCTCTTGAAGGTTTAGGCTGCGAAAAAATGAAAGAGGGGAAAATCCTTCAGAA
>JBILYY010000299.1:0-2520 GCA_044377495.1 Bacteriovoracaceae bacterium
TCCTATGAGGGATCAGGACTTAATGAAACAATCAAATGGTACGTGGGATCAAGTCATATTGAGGATAACGTTTATTCATATCTCTTTAAACCAAATGAGGGCATAGGGCTTGCCTATATTTCAGATAAAAAAGTTGAGAAAAAACCGATCTTTGTTTCTAGAATTACTCTTGCAACGACTCAACATTCAGCGAGTTCAGGAAAGCTTCCTTTTGAGACTCGTGATCTTAAAATTAAATTTGTCCCATTAACGTTTCAAGTGCCTGTTGAAAAGTTTGTAACCGTTGTTCTATCAAATTGTCCAAAAAATCAGAATTGGGAAACTAACCAAGTGACTTACAAGAAAGTCATTGAAGGATGGGCCGACAGGATTAAAGATTTCGCCGGCCTATTTCCGGCCGATGCTTATATCGGAATTAAATCAGCAAAAGGCTCAATTCTTGAAGGGAACCTACAAGCACTCGTTAAAGACAAGTTTCTCATAATTAATAAGGACGAGAACAATGGGTTCAGCTTAACCCTATCAACAAGTGTTATTCAGCAGATCCAAAAAGAGAAATCCCAAATCTCAGTCGAAGTCTTTCTAGTTCCCAAATTGGTAGGTCTCGACATTGGAAGACTCGATGAGCTTAATCGTGAATGTTTTAAAGAGCATAACAGAAACGATACCGGGGGGCATATGAAATCAGGGGCAAGAGCAGTGGAAATGGGAGGGGTTGGGATTAGTGGGGTGGGGTTTGAGTACAAATATGACCTCGACATCCACATCTTCGCATACTAAGACCGGAAAACTTCGAACTTCTGCGTTTAAATCATTTTCCTCTTCGGTCACATGCCTATTTGCATGCTCCCTCCTCAAAAAATAATTTGGCCTTGAATTTCATCGTTTTGCGGTCTTAACAAAAATGGAGGAAAGGATTCAAATGGACGCCCGTCCATACCGGAGGACAAAACCCGATACCATATACAAGCAAATAATCCCTGATAAGAGTATTTATTCCTCTTTTATTACTGATACTTACGAGCGTTATTGACAATGTCAAACATTTTGCTATAATTGCCTTTGAACTACGAGTGGGACGAAGTCAAATACGAGTTAAATTTTATCAAGCACGGTATTCGTTTTGAGGACGCAGTAGAGGTTTTTGGAGACTATAACGCAATTGAAATGATCGATAACGAATCAGGCGAAGAAGAAAGAATTGTAATGATTGGTTTCAACTCAGTAAAAGGCGTTCTAGTCGTCGTTTATTGCGAGAAATCTGAGGACACAATCAGAATTATTTCAGCAAGAGAAGCGACAAAAACAGAGGAGAGCGAATATGAAAGCAGAATATAATTTCAAAAATGCAAAAAGGATTAGCCCCGACAAGGTCGACCCATCTCCAAAGGTTATGGTCTCCTTGCGGATTGATCCTTCTCTCGTGAGCCTTATCCGAGACGAAGCCGACAGGCAGGGCATTCCTTACCAAACGCTTATCAATAGCATTATTCACAGATATGCATATGGTGAGCTTATCGATAAGCAAGAGGCCAGAAAGATTGCTATTTAAAAACGTTTCATAGCCTAGGCATCTCGTATGCTTCTTCATTCTTGGTTTTGCGATCTCAATGGGTTCAATTCAAAGGGAGTTTGAATACCGGAGGAGAGCCAAATCATACAAATAGAAAGGTAAGGTCCCCAAAGACTTTCAACCCACATACAAGCAAATGGTTGCTTAATTATTTTCGCTATACGCTCTGAACTCGAAAGAATGTCGATTTATTACTCTATAGGACAATCTTTTAAGCAGCAAAATCTTCTTTAAGATCAGCATCTTTAAAGGCTTTCATAATTTTGCACAGGGAAGATAAACTTGGATTTTTCTTTTTATCCATTGCTTCATAGATAACGGCCCTGCTTAATTTCATTTCTTTAACAACTTTAGAAATCTGCCGCGCTTTTACATACCCCTCAAGAATTTCTTGAAAGGCTTCCTTATCTCCCTCGATAAGAGCTTCAGCAAGTGCCATTGCCACTCTGTCAGGATTACCCGCAAGTTCCGCAGAGGGAGAATACTCAGTAAAATTCATTCCACCAATTTTAATCTTTTTTGGAGATTTCTTTGGCGACTTTTTCTGCTTTGTTAATATCTTTTTGCTGCCCATTTTTGTTTCCTCCGAGGATCAAAAACATCGTTTGACCGTCGATTTTCTTTATTGTGTAGTAAATTCTATTTCCATTATTAAATTTCAATTCCCAAAGATCGTTTATCAGATGTTTGTGATTTCCGAAGTGGCCCTCCACCTCTATTTTTGCCAGGCGGGACTCAATTTGCATTTGAATTTTCATCGTCTGAGTTTTGAACCATTTACTGTATGTATCAGACTTAAGAATCCTCATACTTTGAGTGTACGCTAAACCAGACAATTCGTCAATAAAGGAAGTATCCTTCCCATTTACAAATTCAAAGGACTTTGAATACCGGAACTCCCCCTAAGACTTTCGAACACATACAAGCAAGGATCCGTCGATTACGTG
>JBILYY010000041.1:0-22220 GCA_044377495.1 Bacteriovoracaceae bacterium
TTTTGAAATGTCGGACATTAAATACCGTGAATTAAAAATCAGGGCCGACTTGATCAGTGACATGGCGACGTATTTTCAGTCTATGACGTAAACCGATAAAGATCTTCACCTATCAATTCAGGACCATTCATATTCAATTGAATCGCCAGTTCTTTTAATGAAACTAAATTAAAAAACTGAACGTGGGTATTGTCGCGTTTATAAAACCAGTTATCGAATAACTCTTTTTTATCAGGATGAAGTTTTGTCTTGATAAATAATTGTCCATGAGCAAGAAGTATTTGGCGAAGCCCCTGCATTTCGGACTGAGGATTTCGTAAATGTTCAATGACTTCCGAAAGAATAATAAAATTATAGGTTTTCTTCCAAATGTTTTTTTCTGGAAAAAAATATAAATCAAAAGAATCCACCGCAAAAGATTTAGTTTTAAAAAGCTGACCCATCAGATCGGTGATTCCGCATCCAAAATCTAATCCAATATCTTCTTTCTCAAGTGAGGGTAAAATCTCGCTAACGATCTTTTTCAGATAATTCTGATAATTCAAATTTTCTTTATCGTTTTGGTGGGAATCGTAGCGTTGTTTTTCTTGCTCTTGAGTAATCAGCTGATCTCTTGGAACAAAGATGATTTCACAATGAGAACAAATAAAATAAGAACGTACTTTATCTCGAGAATATTCCTGAGTATTGTGCTCCAAACAAAGAGGGCAATCATTCACGCTTTTCTTCATTGGCCTTAATCCATGCTGTGACGGACAGTTTCAAGGCCTGATCAACGGCCATATCGACTTTTTTCACCTTCTCTTTTGGTACAATCAGTGTCATTCCACCCAACATATAACTAAAAGGAACATAAACTGTAACTTTGCTTGTGTCGTTGAGTTCATCCAAGTCTTCTCTGGTCACTAATCCCATAACCTCAACTCCAATATGCTCAAGTTGAACTAGAACAACTCGCTGAGGTTTATCCTTACTACTACTTCTGCCCGGAATAAGTGCCATTAAGTCTTTAAGGGGATTATAAATTGCCTTAAAAAGAGGAATTCTTTCAAGAGATTGCGTCAACCAGGAAAAGAAGCGACCTGTAATATAGTTATTAACCAATAAGCCTATCAAAAATATAAAAACAATGGTGAGAACAATCCCTAGTCCGGGTATATAGAGCTCATGACCCATCATAAGTCTTAAACCAGATCCAAAAATCGACTCAATATTAATACTGGCCCAAATCAGCAGGTAAAAAGTGAGCGTAATAGGCAGAACAACAATGAGACCTTTAAAAAATATTTGGTTGAGGTACTTCATGAATTTGCCACATTTTCCTGTTTAGTTTTGTTAAGAGAGACGATATTCTGTTTTAGAACTTTCCTCCAGAATATCATAGGCCAACTAGATGAGCAAAACGGCCCTTATCTCCACTAAGCAACATATTACTGCCTCTTTCAGAGATGCGACCTATACCAGTTTGAATATTGGAATGGCGGAAAGTTATTTTTGCGCCTTTATGCTTGCCCTGGGAATTTCAGAAGTGATTGCTGGTCTCGGAACCGTCATTCCGCAATTTATTGGCGTTATCTTCCAACTTTTCTCCATCCGATCTTTTTTCAGAAGATATTCGCTTAAAAACCGATTACTTCTTTTTTTGACTATTCAGGCCTTATCCATGATCCCGCTAATCATGATTGGATGGATGAAAGTAAATTCGGCAGCGATAGTTATTGGAGTGCTTGGCATTTATTGGGCCAGCCTTCTCTCCTTAAACCCACCTTGGAATAGGTTGATAGGCCACACTGTCCCTTTAAAGTTTCGGATTAAGTTCTTCTCAATTCGAAGCCAGTTTGCCCAATCTTCAGTTTTTGTCGGTTTGATAGCCAGTGGTCTCCTATTGTACTGGGCCAAGGATAAAGGACATGAGCTCCAGGTTTTTGTAGGAATTTTTATTACGGGCTTTGTTCTCAAATGTTTTTCCTTGTACGAGGTCAAAAAAAATCATCTGGACTATAACCTGGCGCCGGGAACCGAACATCGGGTTAGATTCCGCGATTTTTTAAAAAACATTCGCAAGACTGATCAAGGTAAACTTATTCTGTTTCTTTTTTTCTTTTATATTACCGTGCATTTTTCGGCGCCCTATTTTAATCCTTACATGCTCGGGAAGCTGAAATTTAACTACCTTGAATACATGGTTGTGACTTCGATTGCGTATTTTGGAAGGGTCTTTGCTTTTCGAATATTGCAAAAGCGTGCCAAGTCCCGCCATATCAACAAGCTTTTGATCTTTTCGACCATCGGAATTGCCACAAGTCCATTATTATGGTCCCTAACCCAGAATTATTGGCTGATCGTTAGCATAGAGTTCCTTTCTGGATGTTACTGGGCCGCTTTTGAGCTCTCCACCATCCTTTTATATTTTCAAAAAATTGACGATCGAGAACGGACCAGCATTATTACCTACATTACTTTTCTTAATACGACCGGAATGGTGATCGGATCGATGCTCGGGGCTTGGTTCATGAAAAGCTTACCGATAGGTTGGAATAATTATTTGGTGTTGTTTGCGGCTTCATCTTTTCTAAGAATCCTCGTTATTCTTTTTGCTCCACACGTAAATTTCAAAGGCCAAATTCCAAGGTTGATGGGGTTGAATAGAACCTTCGGTGTGGTGCCATCATTTAGTTCACTTGCTAGACAATTTTTAAGAGAAGAGAAGAAGGATTCAGAAGAGGATAAAAAGTAGATTCTCGAGGGAAAATTCAAAAAAAGAGCAAAAAAAAAGCCCTCTTGCGAGGGCTTTTTTTTACAAAGACTACTTCTTTTTAGAAGCTTTCTTAGTAGCTTTCTTAGCAACTTTTTTAGCTGCTTTCTTAGTTGCTTTCTTTGCTACTTTTTTAGTAGCTTTTTTTGCTGCTTTCTTAGCCATGATTTCCTCCCAGGAAATAGTTGGTACAAGTAATTGACCTTTCTTATTTAAAGCTTAAACACATTTTCGATCTAACGCAAATAAAAAATACATATTTTATTTTAATATGATGTTTTTTTTTATCAAACGGGTTTTTGAGGAGTTTTTTAAGGATCCTCATGCACACATTTTGTTTTTCAACATCGTATGTATGAGGATCGGCAAGATCGCTAAAGATATTTAGGAAAAAATGAATTCAAGCTCATCATTTTTGATATCGACGACAACTTTTCCACCGCCTTCAAGCTTTCCAAAGAGAATTTCATGAGCAAGCGGCTTCTTAATTTTATCATTTATGAGACGAGAAATAGGTCTGGCACCTAGTTTATCATCATAGCCGTTTGAACTAAGCCACTCTTTGGCCTTGGCAGTGACTTCAAAGTCAACTTTTTTATCAACGAGCTGGTTTTCAAGCTCCATCAGGAACTTATTAACCACCATTTCAATGTTTTTAGTCCCGAGCTTGTTAAAGCTGATGATGGCATCTAAGCGGTTTCTGAACTCTGGGGTAAAGAAATTTTTAACTGCCTGATCTCTTTTAGAGGAATTTATTTCCCCTCCAACTCTACCTGAAAGCCCAATTGATCCTGCCTCCATCTCTTTAGCGCCAGCATTTGAGGTCAGAATGAGAATCACATTCCTAAAATCTGAGGTACGGCCATTTGAATCTGCTAATGAACCGTGATCCATTACCTGAAGGAGTATATTAAAGACATCTGGGTGCGCTTTTTCGATCTCATCCATCAAAAGAACTGAATAAGGGTTCTTATGTACAGCGTCTGTCAAAATTCCGCCTTGATCAAATCCAACATAGCCTGGAGGTGCTCCAATCAATTTGGAAACCGTGTGCTTCTCCATATACTCAGACATATCAATCCGAATAAAGTTGATGCCCATTATATGTGCCAATTGTTTGGCAAGTTCAGTCTTACCAACCCCTGTTGGACCATTGAACATGAAATTAGCAATAGGCTTATTTGGATGACCTAGTCCTGATCTTGAAAGAATAAGAGCATTAGAAACTTTATCAATTGCTTCATCTTGCCCATAGATCATCATTTTCAGATCCCGATCAAGAAAGCGCAGCTTCTCTTTCTCATTCATAGAGATCGATTTTTGCGGAATTCGGGCAATCTTAGAAACGATATGCTCAATATCTTCAAGTTTGATCTCAACGCCGTTAACACTTTCTGGCTTTAAGCGAATATAAGAACCCACTTCGTCGATCACATCGATGGCCTTATCTGGAAGCTTTCGGTCTGAAACATGCTTATGCGACAACTCAACCGCCGCTCTAATTATTGCGTCTGGGTATTTTACTTGGTGGTGGTCTTCAAATTTGGACTTGAGACCTAGAAGAATCTGAACCGAGTCATCAACAGAGGGCTCTAAAACGTCAATTTTTTGAAAACGACGGCTTAACGCCTGATCTTTTTCAAAATATTTTCGATATTCATCAAAGGTAGTGGATCCCATGCAACGAAGTGAACCTCTGGATAAAGCAGGTTTAAGTAAATTTGAAGCATCCATACTTCCACCGGAAGTTGCTCCGGCACCAATAATCGTATGAATCTCATCAATAAAGAGGATTGAACCATGTTCTTCATTTTGTTTTTCTAGTGCCTGAAGGACAAGTTTCAACCTTTCTTCAAAATCACCACGAAATTTTGTACCGGCAAGCAGAGAAGCCATATCCAGGCTATAAACTGTCGTATTGGCCAAGATACTTGGCACCTTTTTTTCAACGATTGCTTTAGCTAGACCTTCAGCAATGGCAGTTTTACCTACCCCCGAATCGCCCACGAGAATTGGATTATTTTTGCGTCTTCTAGCAAGAATCTGAATTATTCGCTGAATTTCTTCTTCTCTACCAATAACAGGATCAATCTTGCCTTGACGGGCAAGGTTGTTAAGATTCGTTGTAAATTCACTTAAAGCCTTTTCATACTTTTCTTCACGGCGAAAAGTCTCTTGCCCATTCTCGGTATTGACTTCATCGGGACGGTTAACGGGCTTATCTATGGAATGAGATATCTTTTCAACCACATCAATTCTACTAATACCTTGTTGCTCCAGAAAATATGTAGCATGAGATTCTTTCTCACTAAACATGGCGACTAAAATATTAATGGCATTAATTGATTTCTTTCCAGAGCTCTGAATGTGTATAGCTGCACGCTGGATGACCCGTTGGAGACTAAGCGATATTTCAGGCTGATAAAAAATCCCATTCTCTCGCGCTACTTCTCTTAGCTGGTCATTTCCAAACTGTTTCCGGTTAAGATCCTGGATCTCATCTTCACTAAGAAGAGAAAAGTTCGAATCCTCTCCCAAGAACTTGGTGAGCTCTTTTCGAAGATCCGACAAATTTGCACCACAATCCGTCAGGACCTCAACAACCGTCTCGTCCTCCATCATGGAAAGTAATACATTCTCCAAGGTCAAAAACTCGTGGCGCTTTTCATTCGCCCGTTTAATGGCCCGATTTAAAATCTGTTCTAATTTTTGGCTAATCATATATAAAACCTCACATCTTCATTATACAGAAGATGTGGTCGAAAAGAATAAAGGCAAGGTTAATTAAAAAGTTTAATTATGAATCAGGTTCAGTACTACACTGTAACGGGTGGCCATTATCTCGTGCATATTTGACGACTTTAGCGACTTTAGATTCAGCGACCTCATACGTATAAACACCACACACGCCAAAACCCTTTTGGTGAACTGAAAGCATGATGGCCTGCGCATCATCATGATTTTTATTAAAAAATTTCTGTAATACGAGGATAACAAATTCCATAGTTGAATAGTCATCATTATGCATAAGAACCTTATACATACGAGGGGGCTGCAACTTCTGTTTGTTGATGGTTGCGGTGCCTGATTGTTCATCTTTGTCAGTTTCTGAAGACATAATTTGTTTCACATTGGTATATTAAAGCAGAATGCACCAATTCCAAATGAAAGGCAATACTTCCCATGGATTCTCTACCGTTCAAAAACAGGCTTCAAAAAAACCTCAAAAAGCTTAAGTCTTATATTCAAAAGAATGGAATTGAAGCTTATCGAATTTATAACAAGGACATACCTGAGTATCCATACCAAATTGATATCTATGGTTCAGATGCTGTTATTTACGAGCAAGGAAAAAAGCTGGGAGATGAAGAAGCGCCAATTAGAATTCAACATCAAAAAGACATCGAACTCGCAATCTATGAAATATTTAATATCACTTTAGATAAACAACATTTTAAAATACGGCAAAAGCAAAAAGGAAACGAACAGTACAAACCTCTCGTTCCAGGCTCAGATGAATACTTTATCGTAAACGAACAACCTTTTAAATTCTGGGTCAACCTGGAACGCTACCTTGATACGGGACTTTTTCTAGATCATCGACCACTCAGACAACATTTACTCAAAACGACTGCTGGAAAAAGCGTTCTAAATCTATTCTCTTATACTTGCTCACTTAGTGTAGCCGCTGCCACAGGTGGTGCCACTGTAACTTCAATTGATATGTCTCGCACTTATCTAGACTGGGGAATGGAAAATTTTGTGATCAATGATCTTGATCCCAAGGCCCATCGCTTTATACAGGCCGATGTCTTAAAAGAACTTCAACATATGATTGAAGCAAATGTAAAATTCGACGTGATCCTTCTCGATCCGCCAAGTTTCTCCAATTCAAAACGTATGGAAGAAGATCTAGATATTGATAGAGATCACCCCATTCTCATTCGTGACTGCATGAAGCTCTTAAATCAAGAAGGTACTTTGTATTTTTCTACGAATAAGAGAAAATTTGAACTTCATCGAATTATAAGTGAAACCTATGAGTGCAAAGAGATCTCCCAATGGACTATTCCACAGGATTTTCACCAGTCATTCATCCATCAGGCCTACACTTTAAAGAAGAAAACCTAACATTTGCGCCCCTTGTGCGCAAAGTCATTAGTCCTACTTATCATTACTAGTAGTTTTTCTTATATCATTTACTGACAGCGAGATTCACAAGGCTCCGTAATTATCTGCTATTACAGGCATAACTCTCCGCGTGGGCCATTATTATAAGCATTTGGCTACATCTTGACCAATCGTTTCCTAAATTGATAGAAACCACAACAAGGATTGTCGTCTTTGGGAAGAGATTATAATTTGAGGGATAAACAATGGGGGAACTATGAAAAATTTGATGATGACTCTTTCAATGGCTCTTGTAACTACAGTTGCTTTAGCAGCTCCGGAAAAATTCACCGTTAAAACAATTGAGGTTAGTGAGTTCCCTTCTCATATGAAAGGGGCGGATGTTGCCGGCGCAGGTGGAGGTGCAGTAGCTACTCCCAAGCCTGGAATATCAATTGATCAGGTTGGCCAAGTCATTGCTGTCGCAAAAGATATCGTTGCTTTAGGAGAATCAATTTACACTTTGGTCCAAAAAGGTAAACCATCTAACACTACAGACTTCGCACCAATCTCTATTGTGCCTCGAGATCCGATTACTAAAGAAGTTGCAGATCCTTTCGAAATGGAAAATTGCTCTATGCCTGCTCAAAAGAAGTTTGTTACTACAATCAAATCCGCCAGCGGAGGAGAAGGGGTAAGATTTGAGTACATGGTTGTTTATACTTATGGCTGTTCTTATAACGGCGCTGGTAAATACATCCAAAATGCAATGGTTCAACCAGTTTCTGTTAAAACGAGTTATGGTTGGGATTTCAATGCAACAATGAAGCTTAACGGAATTATGAATCACGGATCAAAAGCTCAGCCAGTTGTGGGCGCTATGCTTTCAATTAAGTACTCTATGAATTCTTGGCATACTGCTTTTGAAAGAAACGACACTGTTCACATTACAGGTAATGGTGAACTTAAAAATTATTCAAACTAATTTTCTTCAGAATTTAATTTCGACAACTAGAAGGCCACCGCAAGGTGGCCTTCTTATTTTCTACCAAACTCATTATTGGCAATCAGGGATTAAGGCAGAAAGTTTTTTGTATGATTTGCTAAAGGCTTTTCCATAATCACTTATGCCGCAAAACTGGGTGTAACAAACAATCGATTCTTGAACCCTGTAAGGACCCATTTCCAGCACGGCAACAGCGCGGTGAAAGCGTCCTTCTTGCTCGATGCCTTGAAGCTTAAGCACAAAATCAGCGACGTTAGGTGAGTAAACCTCAGTGTATTTTTTATCATTAAGCATTTTAGTAAAATCGAAAGTAATCACATAGCCAGAATTGTAGAATTCTTTTTCTGGGGCGTAGACCTGGCAGTTCGCTTGGGCGAAGGCAGCCTGAAACATTAGTACTGAAGCAATGATTAATATGCGCATAACCTCTCCTTGGAGTAGTAAAATGTTATAGTGGATGATGGGAAGAAGTCTTGAGAAAAGGTGATCAAGCGTCGCTTCCTCGCCATCCTGTTGGTAGCGGCATACATCTTTGGGCTTCCTGAAAATAAAAAGGCCCGGATTTCTCCGGGCCTTCAGTCATCCAAATAACGGGATGGAACTTATTTCAAATTAAACTTTGAAACCTTTAAGTTTATCTGCAAGCGTAGACGGTTGAGCCGCTTCAGCTTTGTAGTTAGACTTGTACTCGCCAGAAGCTACAGCTTTCATAGAAAGTGCAATTTTCTTAGCTTGCTTATCGATAGAGATAACTACGGCTTTAACTTTATCGCCTTTAGCTACTTTATCAGATGGCTTCTCTACACGCTCTTCAGAGATTTCAGAGATATGAACAAGACCTTCAATTCCTGTTTCAAGTTCTACGAAAACACCGAATTCAGTAATACGAACTGCTTCACCTTCAACAGGTGAACCAACTGGCATACGGTCTTCGATTCTCTTCCAAGGATCTTCCTCAAGCTGTTTAAAGCCTAAGCAGAATTTTTGGTTTTCTTTATCAACTGTAACAACTACAGCTTTGATTTTTTGGCCAACTTTGTACTCTTCAGCCAATGTTACAGCTTTCTTAGTCCAAGAAATATCTGAAACGTGGATAAGAGCATCAACTTCTTCGCCAAGGTCTATGAATAGACCGAAATCAACGATAGCTTTGATTGTACCTTCAACAATTTTACCAGGGTTGTATTTATTAGCTAAATCATCCCAAGGGTTTGGCATAAGTTGTTTAAGACCAAGAGAAATTCTCTTGTTCTCAACATCTACTTCAAGAACTACAGCTTCGATCTTATCGCCTACGTTGTAAGTCTTGTTAGCAGCTTTTTTGTTCGTCCAGCTCATTTCTGAAACGTGGATTAAGCCTTCAATACCATCAGAAAGCTCAACGAAGATACCGTAGTCTTTAACAGATACGATTTCTCCTGAAACTTTTGAACCAGGCATATATTTATCTTTAGCAGACTCCCAAGGATTTGGTTGAACTTGCTTAAGACCCAAAGATACGCGCTCTTTAGAAGCATCGTATTTAAGAATTTTAACATCAACTTCGTCACCAACACCAAGAAGATTCGAAGGATGCTTAACGCGACCCCAAGACATATCTGTAATGTGTAGAAGACCATCAACACCACCAAGATCGATGAATGCACCGTAATCAGTAATGTTTTTAACAATACCTTTAACGATCATACCTTCTTGAATTTGAGTCAATGTTTCGTCTCTCATCTTGCCGCGCTCTTCAGCGAGGATTGCACGACGAGAAAGAACAATGTTTCCACGTTTTTTGTTGAATTTAATAACTTTGAATTCCATTGTTTTACCAATGTACTTATCAAGGTTTTTAACAGGACGGATGTCAATTTGCGAACCAGGAAGGAACGCTTTAACACCGATATCAACTGAAAGACCACCCTTCACTTTCATGACGACTGTACCTTCAACAGCTTCACCTTTCTCACAAGCTTCAGAGATTTTATCCCATGCTTTAAGAATTTCAGCTTTGTCTTTAGAGAGAACTAAGTTCCCCATCGCAGACTCAAGCTTCTCAAGGTAGACCTGGATTTCTTCGCCGACTCTAATTTTCATAGTGCCGTCGTAGTTTCTGAATTCACGAGCTAAAACAAGACCTTCTTGTTTGTAGCCAATGTCTACAGTTACAAATTCGTCGTTCATAGCAACAACTGTACCCATGAAAACTTCGCCTTCAGCGAAATTCTTAGCGGATGCAGAGTTGATCAAATCTCCGAATTCAGTTTTAGGTTTAGTTTCTTCAACTTCCCCTAGTTCAAATTCAAATCCTTTAATCCAAGATGGAATAACGAATTTTGGTGCAGCAGTTGCTGCAGTTGCGGTTTTTGTGGTGGCCATAATATAGCCCCCCTTTTACTAAACATTAATTCTCCTACTGGAGAGAGAAAGTTATAGATCATAAGGGGAGAAAAATCAAAGGATTAGGCGAGTTTCTTCTTCTGAGAATATCTAAGACGCTGAGTGTAAAGTTTTTCATAATGGGCGTAGAGTTCCTCAGCATACCTTTCAAAATGGTGCTGCTCCTGGAGCTCAAGCTCGACGCCGTTAAGCTCCTCTAAGTACTTAGGATAATTAGTGAGGATCTTGATCATTTTATCTCTGAGCTCCCTACCATCTTCTGGATGATACGTTTCTCCAAATTTTCCTTGTTTCACCACCTGCTGACGTGTTGATGTCCGAGGCAAAAGCACTGGTGTTTGGGTAACTAAAGCGTAAAGATCCAGGTCCGAGAAAAGCTCTTTCATGGGCAGACCAACGAAAATATCGCAGTCTTGAAAGCTCATACTTGAAAGTGGTCGGGTCTCAAAACTAATATACATTTCAAGGTGACGCTCTAAGATCATCCGCTTCAAGGCATCGTAAATTGGATGAATATACCAAGAGATATCAGTCAGAAAGGTGAAAATTAATTGTTGTTTAAATCCCAGTTGTTCCAAATGATACAAAAGCGGAGGAATTGTATCTACGAAAAGTCTGAACGATTTTAAATCATCCTCAGTCCTAGATACGAAGGTCATGATTTTCTTTTTTGTTTCGGGATGCTGAGCATGAACAATTTTTGAAGGAAAATCAATCCCTGCTCCAGTTACATGGACTTTGCGGGCATTTACTGGAAAAAACTCAATCGCAAGATCCCTTATATTGGGGGAAAAAGTAAAAATAGAATCAACACGGGAAACAAAAAGCTTATCAAGCAAAGAAGTTTTTTTCCATTCAATCTCCTCATTAAAGGTAAAAACCATCGGAATCTGAGGCATACCTTTAAGAATCATCCCAAGTGGCATCAGACAGGAATAGTTATAAGAATGAATCAGATCAATTTGCTGTTTTTGAAGGATGAGTTGAATCTGAAAATAGAAATTTAATTTACTTCGCCAGGTTGATAAATCCGTTGAAAAATAAATTCTCGGAATAACTTCTTTTCCAGCTTCCTGGTCAATGAGTGATTTTTCATGGCAGAGAATAAATGAAGATCCACCAATGTTGCGAAAATAGCTCGCATCAGAAAGGCATCGTCTCTCTACTGTACCCCATTCTTCTGACAGACATACATAAAGTACAGAGAGGTCAGATAAACGGAGTTTCTCCCTCATTTATCTTCCGCTATATCTGCAGTAACTGATCCAATTTTAATTTTAGCCTGGGCCTTAAGAAGCTTGCGAAATTTATCATCACTAAACCAAAAGTATAGATCACCGTCTTTTAAAGTCTCACCTGTGTATTTAGTCGTAGCGTGAACTCGTATCGCCTTTTGATTATCTTGTATTGCGGTGTCTATTTCTTCACGACCCTCTATCTCTGCTTTTAGCACCAACATCTTGCCTTTATTTATGACCGGAATATGGTAAATATCTCCGTCCTTCATAGGAAGACCTTGAAAAAAGAAAAGAAGTGAAAACGGATCAATACTAAAATAAGGAATGAAACCATTTTTTTCTTTGTTTTTTAATGTCCCATCAGCTTTTTTTTGCTTATAGAACCAAAACGATTTCATTTGATCACGATCATGCAACTGAAGGTCATCCACATCCTGCTTGCTTTCACGTTGAATTAATGAAAACCGAGTCGAAACAAACTGATCAGTAGTGACATAGGTATCAACAGTATCATCAAGTTCATAAATATTGCTGTAGAATGGAGCTGATTTAAAACGTGAGTGAAAATGCCACACCTCTTTACCATTGATAAGTTTTTTTCCTCGGTTGGTTACCATAATTTTCCCAACAGTCATTCCTAAGTAATGGATGTCTAGAAACGTTTTCTCGTCTACGAAATGATTCGATTTATAGTTCTTCCAAACATTTTCGGCTTTTGCGTTCAGGGCAAGCATTTCTGCAGGGTAATCTTTTGGTAATTTACTGACGGGAGTTTCTTGCATTACCGGTAAAGGTAGTTTCATAATTTGTTTGTTTTTCTTTTTACTAATTACACCTGATTGAGACATCTTTTTTTGAGATGGGGCTGCTGCCGGTGGCGCTTCAATGACAACAACTTCAAATTTTGCGAGAAGCTTTTCGGGAGCTTTAACCTGAGCTTCCTGCGTAGATTCACCAGGCTTATCCAAAGATTCTTGAAAATCTTTCTGTTTCTCTTGAGAAGAACAACTACTTAAAATAAGTAACGTCACAAGCCAAATTTTCACGCTCATCCTTTGGGATAACTACCTAATAAAATTGTAATTTATTGAGCGGGAGAATCAAGGTGGAGAACTTTGCTTAAACCCTGTGATAGTTCTTTTTCCCCACTAATAAACTCAACTTTGACTTTGGTGAAAAGGATTCTTGAGTCGAGTGAAACTCTCTTGATTTTCACCATATCTTTCTCACTACAAATAATAATCGCCGATTGTTGTGAAGCCTTAATTAAAAGGTCATTTACGTCATTCGGAGTGAAGAAATAGTGGTCTGGAAAGCTCACCCTTTCGGTAATTTCGACCCCGAAGCCTTCAAGGTAGCGATAAAAAGAATCAGGCGAAGCAATCGCTGTAACAGCAATCGTTCTCAGCCCCTTGAGTTCATGGATAGAAAAAATGTATTTATCGTACACATCAAAGATGCCAACAGGTTTATACCTGGTTAACGCCATTGGTGGACGATGATGAAAATGGCCATTCAAAGTCGAAATCAATTTATTTAATTTTTCAGGAGTCACCATATCGGCCCGAGAAATAATTATCGAATCTGCATCTTTCAGAGCAGTAAGTCCCTCTCGTAAATATCCGAGAGGAGCAACCTTATAAAGATTAAGGGGCATGAGGGCATCAAATAAAACAATATTGAAGCTTCGGTAAATTTGTAAATGCTGAAACCCATCCTCTAAAAGAACGACATCGGGCTTAACTTCGGAGAAATACTTAATAAGATTCTCGGCCCTTTTTTTTCCGACAATCACCGCTCCACGACTCATTTTATTCGAAATCATTAGGGGTTCATCACCGTAATCGATTGGATTGAGTCTGAATTTTTGTCCAGACTTTAAAAGACCAGAGGAATGTTCAAGAAGACCTTTGTAGCCTCTTGTAAGTACCACGGGAGTCAAACCTTGTGAGATCATCCATTCTGCGAGCCAGATAATTGTTGGTGTCTTTCCAGTTCCGCCAAAGGATAAATTTCCAACTGATATCACGGGCACTTTAAAAGTAGTCTTTTTAAAAACACCGTATTCAAAAAAAGAACGCCGTATGCGGTAAACCCATTCCCAAATGAAGCTCAAAGGAGAAAACGCCATGGTCTTAAGCCATGACTTTACTCTTATTCTTGTTTTGATTTGCTCAACATTACTCATGAATTACCTGTGACATAAATTGCGGAACAGAAAAATCCTCTCCCGAAAGAAGAAGCTTAGTGTTCTTTAATTTGTTCTTAAGATCATTATAAGCTTTTTCATTTTCTAACCAAGCCCTTATTACCCGAGTAAGTTGATGAGCATTCACCTGATCCTCTACAAACTCAGGGAAAACCATCTCGCCATGAATAATATTAGTGAGGGAGATGGGTCCTTGGTATTTGATAAAATTATAAAAAATAAACACATTTAGCATGGAGGCCTTATAACAAACGACGGTAGGTAATTCAAAAAGACCCGTGCTTAGGGTTACGGTACCACTTGCCGCCAGACTTAAATGACAGGCTTTCATAGCAGTCGTCAGTTCATTCGACTCGTACCAGACATCTATGTCAGATTTAAAATATTCATAAATGTCATTATCAATATGTGAAACTTTAACTAAGTGAACTTCAACAGGATAAAATTCTTTGAGTTTTTTTACGGTTTCAATAAATATAGGTAAAAGGGCGTGGGTTTCAAATTTTCGACTTCCAGGAAGTAGAAGGAGTTTAAGCTTTGTGTCCCACGAGCCGAATGGCTTTTTAGGAATACTTGTTAGTTCATTTTTGTATGTCAGCATCAAAGGATGAGGTATCGATTTTATCTGCTTAACACCTCTATCCTGAAACCATTTTTTCTCAAAGGGTAAAATTGTAAATAGTGTATGTACAGTATCCGAAATTACTTGGGCCCGATATGCTTTCCATGCCCAAGCTTGAGGAGCGACGTAATAAAGAACTTTCACTCCTCGCTTTGAAAGACGCTTTGCCAGTCTCATATTGAAACCTTGAAAATCGATAAGGATGGCCACCTTGGTGCCTCGCTTAATAACTTCTTTTTCAAGATTAGAAAGGGCGTTAAAATAAAATGGAATTTTACCAATGACTTCAGAAAAACCCATACTTGAAAAATCTTTCAAATGATAAAGCAGTTCCATTCCATGATCTTTGAGTTCGTCACCACCAACACCATAAAATTCCGTATCAGGCGCTAATGATTTTAGTTCGGAAAAAAAACTCATGGCATGCTCCTCACCGGATTTCTCTCCCGCGACGAGCAGACAGCTAGCCAAGTTTCACCGAAATGGGGCCTAGAGTTTCCATTGCCTTTAATGTGCAGTCCACTAAGTGGACAGCATTAAGACCATCCTTCAAACCAATAATGGCAGGTTGAGAATGACTAATTGATTGATAAAAATGTTGGTGTTCAAGTAGTAAGTGGTCACGTTTGGCATACGACTCTTCTTTAACAAAAGTACCGTCTTCAAACTTTGAACTTGTTGCTTCATAAATTTTATTAGTAAAAAGATCAACGGTGATCATGCCATCTTTTGAAATCACTTCCAAATCGCGCATTTCTTTTACACTATTTCTGCCTACCACAATCATTACGTCACATTTTTCTTCCAAAGTGAGATGAATATTGGCGTGGTCCCATTTATTGGTTCTGATCTTAAATCCATTGGCCTTAACCTGAAGAGGTTTTTGCTTAAATAAATGAAGGACAAGATCAAGATCATGAATGGCAAGGTCCTGAACGACGTCAACATCAGTTGCCCTCCCCTTAAAAGGAGCTGATCTGTTAATCCTGACGGAGAAGGGAGTTGGAAGGTTTTGAAACCGGGCACGTAATTTGTCCCAGGCTTCATGAAACCGCTCACTATGACCTACTTGTAATACCAAATCTTTATCATTGGCAATTAAGGCAAGGGCAGCGGCTTCATCATCGTTAGAACAAAGAGGTTTTTCACAAAATACATTTTTATTATTTTCTAGTAGGTATTTAACCAGCTCAAAATGAGTTGATGTTGGAGTTACTACAAAAGCAGCATCAATTTCATTAATGATATCTTTGATATCGTTAACCACTTTCACGTTAGGATGATTCTTTCTCGCCTCTTCCTGATTTGCAGGAAATTTTTCAACAATAGCGACAAAATCTGTCACTTCTCCATTGGCCGCAACCTTCTGGCAGTGCCATTTTCCAAGATGCCCATAACCTAAAACTGCGACTCGTATTTTTTTCATAATTTTCCTAGCCTGCCATGAACGGAGCAATTCCAATTTCTGATTTTTTAATGAAAGCAGCTATCTCACTAATTACTGCGTTTGCTTTGTATTCTTCCATAAATTCGGTGTGTGACACAAAAGCTCGTGGTGATAGAGCAGAAGCTTCCATTGTACGGTAAAAATCGACGACTTCAGATACAATTTCTTTTGAGTGGCCTTGGCGTTTGAGCCCAATGATATTGATACCTTTCAGACGGACCCGGTTACCATAAGCAGTACAAAATTGAGGAATATCACGATCAATTCCCGATCCACCACCAATATAAGCACCTCTTCCAATAGTTACAAATTGCGTGACCCCTGTATTACCGCCAATAATAACTCTGTCGCCAATATTTACATGACCTGCTAAACCGACCGCATTTGCAAAAGTTAGATTATTTCCTAATGTGCAATCATGAGCGATGTGACAATACGCCATAAACAAAGAATTAGAGCCAACGATAGTTTTTAGATCCTGCTTCATTGTTCCGCGGTGGATAGAAACGTATTCACGAAATGTGTTATTATCACCAATAATTGTTTCAGTTGGTTCATTTTTATATGACGTATCTTGTGGGGGTGCCCCGATAGAACAAAATTGGAAAAACTTATTCCCCTTTCCAATTGTAGTGTGGCCATCAACAACTACGTTGGAATGAAAAATACAATCATCTCCAATTTTTGCGTTTGCGCCAATTAGACAAAATGGACCAATTTGAACATTGTTTCCTATTTGGGCTTCAGGATGAACAAAAGACATTGGGTGCGCTTCGTAATTTTTCGACATATTTTTTTCTCTCTAGTTATTAAATTTTAAAGATGCCATGACACTAGTTTGCGACATGAGGTCACCGTTGGCATAAATTGCACACTCATACATTTGAATCGGACCTCTTACTTTCGTGAGAGTTGCGTGAATTTCAAGATCTAATGGCGGGAATATCGGTTTTCTGAATTTTGCAGAATCGATCCCTAAGAGTGCAACTTCGATTTTTGATTTTTCGTTTGGCTTGCAATACATCGCCAAAAATGAAGCTGCTTGCGCCATCATCTCAACTTGAACAACACCCGGAAGAATTGGATCACCGGGAAAATGGCCTTCAAGTACTTTTACAGTACTATCCACTCTGAAAGTACAAATAGTCTTACCACCGACAAGTTGGGTTGGTGTTAAAGGCACTTTGAGAATGTCTACTCCCGGAGGAACAATAATTTCTGTGACAGTATCTATGAACAAGAACGGATCCCGATGGGGAAGAAAATCCATCACTTGCTTTTTATTCATCAACATAAAAAAATCCTTCTTTAATCTTTTTTCTCTTTTAGAGACATTTTGCGTACGTATGCAAAGCCTTTCATCCACTCTTTAACATCTCGGGCGGGATGCCCGCCAAGCTTAGAACCTGCAGGCCAAACAACTGATTCATTCACCATAGCACCGCCAGCAATTTGCGATCCCATACCTATATGAGAATCTGGACCAACAGCTGCACGACCTCCGAGTACGACAAAATCTTCCAACACAGTACTTCCCGCAATGCCGGCCTGACCGCAAAGGACACACCCCTTACCTAGTTTTACATTATGAGCAATCTGAACCTGATTATCGATAATACATCCTGCACCGATAACTGTAGGAGAAAAAGTTCCCATATCGATCGAAGAATTTGAGCCAATCTCAACGTTGTCATGAATGATAACTCCACCCATATGCCAAATTTTGAGATGCTGACCTTGATGAAAAGTATAACCAAAGCCATCGCTGCCAACGACTGATCCTGAATGAAGTCTGCAGTTTTTTCCAATTGTCGTAAAAGGGTAAATTGTTACGTTAGGATAAATTTTTGAGTTATCCCCAATGCTGACGTGAGGAAGTATAGTTGATCCATGCAAGACCTCAACATTCGCTCCGATTTTTACATGCTCACCTATGAAAACGCCTTGAGAAATGCGAGCAGTCGGATCAATGTCCGTTGTCCCCATTTGTCTTCCGTCCACCTGAGTGTTTAGGCCTTCCATTTTAAGATCGTAAAATGGTTTCGAGAGAATGGTCAGACTGAGAGCAATGTTTGGAGAGGTTGCAATCCATGACATCTGTTCAATCTTGGTTTTAAATTCTGAATTCATTAATGAATAAAACTTCTCATCAATAACGAGACCAAGTTTTAAACTCAAAGCTTTTTCCATATGTGGAAGAAACTTATCCAGCAATTTTGCATTTTTAATAAATACAAAACTCTGTACCTGTAGTGCATCTAATGCAGAAATGGCCAGAATTTCTTCTGGCCATTCAGCATTTTTAGCAATTTTCAGTGTCGAATCAAACTTTAAAAGTTCGCTTAATTTCATTTATTTTCCAGGATATTTTTTATCATATGCCTTAATAACTTCTTCAGTTATATCTTTCTTAGCTTCAGCATAAATAATTGGTGCTGCCGAAAGTTCAAAAGTCATTGCAACAGCATTAGCTTTTGAAATTTCATCGATGATCGGGCGCAATTTTTCAAGAATAGGCTTCTTCATATCCTGTTCCATCTTTTGAATCTCTTTCTGGAACTCCATCGTTTTGCTTTGGAGTTTCATCATCATTTCTTGAATTTCTCTCTCTTTTGTCATGCGGGCCTGCTCTGCAAGAACCATGCTTTGTTTTTTATAATCTTCCTGAGATTTTTTAATTTTATCTTCGTCTTTTTTAAGCACTGACTTCTTATCGTTAAATGCTTTTTCAAGTGTCTTCTGGACACCCTTACCTTCTTTAATAGTAGTAATAACCTTTTGAATATCAACTAAACCAACAAGTACGGTTGCCTGAGCTGAAAAACAAAGCGTGAGGATTAAGATTGCAAATAAAGTTTTCATATTTTTCTCCTTAAATTATCTGTTACGTTAGCATCGCTTAAAACAATTGTCCTATGTCAAAATTAAACTGGTTGCCTGATTCTTTATGTAATTCCCCGTCATCTTTAGGGTGAATCGGGAAGCCAAATTCAAACCTTAGTACACCAATTGGAGAGAACCATCTAAAACCAAAGCCATAGTTCGAACGGAGCGCGTAATTGTCGCCTTCACCTATTCGTTGCTCGAAAACGTTACCAGCATCATAGAAAAGCACCCATTTGAGTCCAGCTTCTTTAATGAGTGGATGCTCAAACTCAATTGTACCCAAGAGACTGAACAGACCTCCGAAGTTAAATACTTCATCTTTTCCGGTGCTGGTATTTTTGGCAAAACGTCTTGGACCAATGTCCTCAATATTAAAACCTCTCATATTACGAGCGCCACCCATAGAGAATTTTTCGACTCGCGGAATTTCTCTTTCAGTCGTCTTAAATAATTGCTGGGCGTGAAGTCTTGTTCGCAAAATCAGATCGCCCCAAATTGGTCTGTAATATCTTCCTTCAAGTTCAGCTTTCATCCAACGCATTGATCCGCCCAAACCTGTGTATTCCAGAGCAGAATTGGTGTAGTAACCATTTGTTGGTTCAAATGTATTGTTTCGCTTATCTCTAATAATAGACGCTTGCAAAGATGAAGCAGAACCATTCTCTACTTCTTCCTTGATACCTGAATTGATGACGTTACTTACCTTGTTATCTTCGTAGCGGTAAGTCAGAAATAAACGAGTGTATTCAAAAATGGGATGCCCTACGCGAACATCGGCACCGTGTTTACGATAAGCAAAAGAACGAATGAAATAAGAAACAGTTTGGTAGTAATCGGCTCCCGCTGTCCATTTTGTGTCAAAAATATAAGGCTCAGTAAACCCAAGGTTATAAATCTGCTGCCTATTTGAGTAGGAAAGGTTTAAGTTGATATTTTGACCAAGACCACGAAAGTTATTCTGCGCAACTGAAGCTTGGATAAACCCTTGCGTTGCAGTTGAATAACCGGCACCTAAAGAAATCTGTCCAGTCGGACGTTCTTTTATGGAAACTTCAACATCAAGTATGTTGTCAGTACCTTTGCGTGTAATAGTGTTAAAAATTACGCTCTCTGGTTGAAAGTAACCAAGACGATTAACGTTATCTTTCGAGGTCCTAAGTTTCGACCCCGAATACATTTCACCTTCACCAATGCGAAGCTCACGCCGAATTACCTTATCTCGAGTCTTAGTGTTGCCTTTCATGGTGATCTTACCAAAATAGGCAATTACACCTTTCTCAAAAGAGAAAATAATGTCTACTTTATTCTCTCCAGGCACAATTTCAAGGGTACGGAGAACGTTGGCAAAAGCATAACCTTTGTCCTGATACATCTCAGTTAATGTCTGAATGTCCTGACGTAGATTTTCTTCATTGTAGATATCGCCAGTTTTAATCTTAAGCTTTTCCATCATTTCATTTTCAGTAAAGAGTAGCTCTCCATTGAAAGAAACATTATTAACGGAAAATTGTGGACCTTCGGTCAAACGGACAGTGATAAAAATCCACTTTTTATCCTCAGAAGCTGTCACTTCAGGGTTTTGGATGTTTACCTGAAGATAACCGCGAGTCTTATAGAGGTATTTCAATCGTTCAACGTCTGTCTGGAAATTGATTTCTTTAAAATTTCCTGAACCGGACAAGAAAGCAAAATAAGACTCTTCCCTCGTCTGCATAAAGTTCTTAAGCTCTTCATCGCCTATGGCCTTGCTACCGAGGAAGGTAATCTTTTTAACTCTGACTTTATCCCATTCTTTGATGTTAAATGTGATTTCAACAGAACCATTCTTATTATCTTTCAATTTGTAAGTTGCAAGAGCTAGAAAATAGCCTTTTTCTTCATAATGTTTTTGTAATAGGAGAACGTCATTTTTGAGAGTTGAAATATCCAGAATATTAAATTCTTTGGTCTTAACCTGTTCTTTTAAATCATCGTCATTAATCTCATCATTTCCTTCAAAAGAAATTTTTGAAATAATAGGCTTTTCCTTTACTTTAAAAAGGAGAATGTTTTTTCCATCTTTTATTTTATGATAGGCTTCAACTTCTTCAAAATATTTCATTTCATAAATGCGAGAAAGGTCTTTTCTTAGAAGATAGTTGTCGAGCATCATTTCTGTGCGAGTACTCAACTTTTCAATTATGGCCTCTGATTCAACTTTTCTGTTGCCTAGAATTTCAATTGAATCCACACGGAAAAATTCTCGAATCGGGCCTATTATTTCTTGAGCGAAAACGGCGGATGATCCAAAAGTCATGAACGAAATGAATAACCAAAGCAGAACTTTTTTCAACTACTGAATCCTTAACGCAAAGGCTATCTTGTTAATTTTATTTGCAGTTGAGAAGTCTAGCCAATTATCTGACCATCTTCAATGACTATTTTCCTAGGAAAATGTGAAGCAACTTTATCGTCATGTGTCACAACAAGAAGTGTTGCGTTGAAATCGGCGGATAGGTTTTTTAAAAGCGTGGTAACTTTCTCAGAATTTTTTGAATCTAAATTTCCTGTGGGCTCATCGCATAAAAGTATCTTCGGCCTTAAACTTAAAGCACGAATAATATTAATGCGTTGCTGCTCACCGCCAGAAATTTCAAAGGGATATTTCGGCAAACAATGATTGACCCCTAATATTTCTGAAAGTTTCGCAGTGTCGTCTTCTACCTGTTTTAAATTTTTTCCACCTATTCGGGCCGGTAGTAAAATATTGTCACGACATGTCATCGACGGCAAAAGAAAGTGAAACTGAAAAACAAATCCAACTGACTCGTTTCTAAAGTTTGCAAGACCCTCATCTCCCATATCGTGAAGATTCTTATTATCAATAATAACCTTGCCCGAAGTTGGCTGATCAAGACCACCTAATAGATAAAGAAGCGTTGATTTTCCTGAACCTGAAGCTCCCCGAATGGCCACAAGCTCCCTTTCCTCAATACTAATATTTAGTCCACGCAAGACACGCGTTTTTCCAAAAGATTTTTCTACCTGCTCCAAACGAATGAAACTCATGAGCTAAACTCCTGACGTAAACCTTGCACAATTGGCCTCTGCTTTAATCTCCAATAGCCAAACAGCCCAGGAATTAAAACCCATACTAAAGATACCAGATACACTGTTATGTAGGCAGTACTATCTAGACGAATTTGAAGAGATGAAAGCACATAAATCTCACCTGGAATCTGAAAGAATGAAACATTTGCCAGGCACCAATTAAAAAACATGGAAAGAATGTGGGCCCCGACACAGGCAACCGCCCAAACAATAAATATGGAAATGAACCAAAAGCTCATTAGTTTTTTGAGCGATAAACCAACTGCACGAAGAAAGAAAAAATCTTGCGCTTTTTTTTCCATTATATATATAACGAAGGCCATTATATTAAAAACGGCTACCACCACAATCATTTGTAAGATTAAGGAAATTGAAAGTTTTTCAACCTTAACAGCTTCAATTAAAAATGAGTACTCGCTCCAGAAAGGCCTTACAAAATATTCTTGATTTAACTGGCCTCTGAGTTTTTGTT
>JBILYY010000300.1:0-2506 GCA_044377495.1 Bacteriovoracaceae bacterium
CACAACGTGCATGAACTTGCTTTAATCACTTGTAAGTTCATTGAAGCAATTGATTCTGGGCCAACTCATCTGGGTGTTTTTTTAGATTCGCATTTTTTTAAAAATATTGCCAAAGTTCGTGCACTTAAACTTTTGATACAAAAGGTTTGTAGTGAGGCCGGAGTCAAAAAAACTCCCCAAGTAATGACTCTGAATTCCTATCGTGAATGGACATTATATGAGCGTTACTCAAACATGCTTAGAAATAATGTTCAGGTTTCCTCAGGTTATATTTCTGGAGCAGATGTTATCCAGTCATCTGGCTACCAGATAATTTTTGATCTTGAGACTAATATGGATGACCAAGTTCATAATGAGCGTTCACTGCGTATGGCGAGAAACACGTCACATATTTTAAATCTTGAAAGTATGTTGGGCCTTGTTAATGATGCGGCCTATGGAAGTTACCATCTGGAAAATTTGAGTCATCAATACGCTGAAGCTGCCTGGAAACTCATGCAGGTACTTTTATCGTTTGATCGAGTCAAGCGAGCTGAGTATCTACAAACAGAAGTTTTAAAGGTAAGTGATCTTCGTCTTAGTAGAGTTAAGACCAGAAAGGATGTCTTGGCGGGAATAAATGATTATCCTGACGCCAAAGAACAACTTGGAGTCACGCTTAAAAAAGTCGATACATTTCGAGTGGCAAGGATCTTTGAAGAGATCAGGCTAAAAGTGGAATCACTTAAAAATAAACCAAAGGTTGAAATCCTGTTTCAAGGTGATATTGGTTATCTTAATAACCGAATTAACTTTATTAAAAATTATTTTGAACTCATTGGACTAGAAGTAATTGATCCAACTCATTCCCCAAGTAAGGTTGAGAATAATATTCTTGTTTTATGCGGTAAAGATGAAGATTACCCTGAGCTCGCAAAACAAACTCACAATCAAAAGTGCGTTGCCAAATACCTTGCTGGCAAAGTTGAAGTTCCGGGTTTTGAGATGATTCATGCTGGTCAAGATGTATACCAAGTCTTGTCTCAACTTGTGATCAAACTTGTGGGTGAGAAATGAAAACTGATTTTACTAAAATTCCCTGGAGTGTTGCAGGGAATACAGAACCAAACCAAAAAAGCGTAATGACGTTTCCCGAAGGAATAGACCTAAAGACATCTTATACCAGCAATGATTTAAAATTTACGAATCTCGCAATAACGCTTCCAGGACTGAAACCCTTCATTCGTGGGCCTTATGCTTCAATGTATACCGTGAGACCCTGGACCATTCGTCAGTATGCTGGATTTTCAACTGCTGAAGATTCGAATCGGTTTTACCGTGACAACTTAACGAAAGGCCAAAAGGGTCTCTCGATTGCTTTTGATCTGGCGACCCATCGTGGTTATGATTCCGATCACCCGCGCGTAAAAGGTGACGTTGGTATGGCCGGTGTGGCTATTGATTCGATTCTTGATATGCGGATCTTGTTCCAGGGAATTCCTTTGGATCAAATGTCAGTTTCAATGACTATGAATGGGGCGGTCATACCGATTCTCGCTTTGTATATTATTGCCGGAGAAGAACAAGGTGTACCTCCTGAGAAATTAACCGGCACAATTCAAAATGATATTTTAAAAGAATTCATGGTGAGAAATACCTATATCTATCCGCCCAAGCCTTCCATGAGAATTATTGCTGATATTTTTAGTTATAGTTCGAAGTTCATGCCAAAGTTTAATTCTATTTCTATTTCGGGCTATCACATGCAGGAAGCCGGGGCGACTGCTGATCTGGAATTGGCCTACACTTTGGCCGATGGACTTGAGTATTTGCGTACGGGCGTAAAGGCCGGTCTTGATATTGATAATTTTGCTCCGAGGCTTTCATTTTTTTGGGCCATAGGTATGAACTACTTTATGGAAGTTGCCAAAATGAGAGCGGGACGTCTCTTGTGGTCTAAAATAGTTTCTGAGTTTAAACCAAAGAGTCAGAAGTCGCTTGCACTTCGTACCCATTGCCAAACATCCGGATGGAGCTTAACGGCCCAGGATGTTTTCAATAACGTAAATAGAACATGTATCGAAGCCCTGGCCGCGACACATGGCCACACCCAGAGTTTACATACTAATTCACTAGATGAGGCACTAGCTCTTCCGAGCGAGTTTTCTGCTCGTATCGCGCGCAATACACAGCTCTATATTCAGCAAGAAACTGATACCTGCGAAGTCATTGACCCTTGGGGCGGAAGTTTTTTTGTCGAGTCACTGACCCAAGAGCTGGCAGAGAAAGCGTGGAATCATATCTTGGAAGTCGAATCATTTGGTGGAATGAGTGCTGCAATTGCCAAGGGTATTCCTAAAATGCGCATTGAAGAAGCTGCCGCCAGAACTCAAGGTCGAATAGATTCGGGTGTTCAGCCAATCGTTGGCGTAAATCTTTATAAGCGTAAAAAAGATGATGCCCCAAATATTCTTCAAATTGATAATTCAACAGTTAGAGAAGCACAGATCAATCGCATCAAACAACT
>JBILYY010000161.1:0-7594 GCA_044377495.1 Bacteriovoracaceae bacterium
TCTGGCCTGCTTCAAAGTTTGAAAGTGCGGTTTGCAGAGCAGGTGAGTAAGGAACAATTTTGTTCCCCTGGTAGATCAAACCTTTATCCCAGATGGATTTAAAAACCCACCATACGGATTCCATGTAATTAATGTCCATTGTCTTATAATCATTTTTGAAATCAACCCAACGACCTAATCGACCGATGGTTTTTTCCCATTCGTTCACGTAACGATCAACAATGCCTCGGCACTCATCGTTATATTTTTTTACACCATTGGCCGCTACGAAATCTGAAGCTGACATGCCGAATTTTTTATCAATTTCTTGCTCGATTGGAAGTCCATGACAGTCCCAACCAAAACGGCGGTCAACATAGAAACCTTTCATAGTGAAATATCTTGGAACCACATCTTTTAAAGTTGAGGCCACAATATGGCCATGATGTGGAAGACCGGTCGCAAATGGAGGTCCATCGTAGAAGATATAATTCTTTCCACCCTTGGTTTTTTCAAGAGATTTTTGGAAGATTTGATTCTTGTTCCAGAGCTCTAAGATCTTCCTCTCTGCCTCAACAAAGGAGAAACTCTCTGAACTTGGGGTCGATTCACGTGGTTCCATGCGGGGAAGCTCCAGTCGAATAGGTAAAATAAGCCTTCACTCTAACAGAAACTACTAATGTCGTAAATTTTTAGGGGGGGATTCCGAAGAGAAAAGCATAGGAATTCTTTATGAAAAAACTGATTTGGTCGGCTTTCGCCATGAGTCTATGTCTGATTTCACTCACAGTCTGTTCACAGACTGATGAGATTGATGAATTTTTATGGGTTGAATCGAGGGTGCTACCTGACTTGAAAGGGACTCAAAGATTCACTCCGCCAGTACTCCATGATAAAGCTGAATGGAATGTTCAGGGTAAAGAACTGGATACGGACGTTGTTCCTCTAAAGGGCCAAGGGTATTCACTTATCCCTTGGAATACTCAAAAAACAGAAGAATGGCTGAGTATCGATAAATGGATAATTGAAAGGTCTTTGAAAGATAAGGTTGCAGATTGGAAAATAAGGCTGCGTGATGATCGTCAATTTGAACATGTAGGAAAAGTTCTTCAGTGCCACGGCAAATGTGAAGTTTTTCGTGGAAGAGCAAGCGCTTCAGTTGAACACCTTTCAAGAATTAATGAGGGAGACGAATTTAAAACAGAGGTGAACTCAGTTGCCTGGATATATCTAATGGATGGAACTTTAATAAGAGTTGGACCATCGACTTCAGTTTCATTTCAGGAAATTAATTGGTCAAAAAATGAAGTGTTCCATCTCGTTCGATTACATGAAGGCCATATATATTGGCATCCTCGAGATTCAAAAGAGTTTCCACTTGAATTATCTCCAGAGACGGACGCTATCAGCTTACCGCTCCTAGTAAGACAAGCGAATCAGGGCCAGTTCGAAAGAGAGCTATTTCAGAAGCAATCAGATTTTGCTCGCTCTGAGGAAACTGTAAAGCTTGAAGACACGGCGATTACTTTGCAGATTCAAAAACTAAATGAATTGAGAGTTCAAAATAATTCTCATTCCCCTCCAGTTACTCGTGTCATGGTAGTGGCACCAAATGCAACATTGGTCGGAAAGTTGTCCTCCTTTGATTTACTTCATTATCCTGGTGGAAAATCATATTTCAAAAAGCGCAGGGCCCTTGAGGGACATGAACTTTCAGTTCATCTCCGTGGCTATACTGATACGGAAGTAACTTCAGTGACTGAAGAATCCTGGTTTGAAATTGAAACAAATGGACGTAGTCTTTCAAAAGTAGAGCAGGTTACTGGTGGACTTGAAATAACAGAGCTTCTTACACGCAGGATTAAAACGATTGAGCTTGCAAGGGAGTTCTGGGTTGAAAAGTACACAACACCACTTGTAAATGCTTTAAGCACCCCTAAGGAATTAGCACTCCACCATGGTTATACTTTATGGGGCGATGAACTTAATAAGCGTTTTGATTTCTTAGTAGAATATACTCGTAGAATGGAAACAACAAATTTGAAATCCATGGATAATTTATTGAAGAAGCTCGAGGCCAATGGGGAAGTGCAAGTAAAAGAATTGGACCAAAGTCACTATCAAACGACACTCGAATTTTATTTAAAAGATCTTAAGATGCGGTATACTAACCAGCGTACCCAAGTTAGGGAAATGAGTGATCTTCAGTATTACATCTGGATACTTCGAAATGGAAAAAGACAAAATTAAATTAATTCTTGCGAGTGCATCTCCACGCAGAAAAGAACTCCTTGGGCATCTAAAATTGCCGTTTGAGATCATTAGCAAGAACATTCCCGAAGAATCGCATTTTATCGATCCCGTGAACTTTTCAAAGCATATTTCACAGATGAAAGGTGATGCCGTTTTTAAAGAAAGAACAGATAACTGCCTTGTGATTTCTGCTGATACCATCGTCTGTATGGGTGCAAAAATTTATGGTAAGCCGTCAGACTTAGGGGAAGCCAGAGTCTTTTTAAATGAACTGGCAGGAAAAACGCACTCAGTGTTTACCGCGGTTACTTTAAATTTGAATTATAATCATAAAATATCTTCTCTTTCCTTTGTGGAAGAATCGAAGGTCACATTTAATTTGATTCCGTCTGAATTAATGGAGCGATATCTTGCAACCAAAGATTCTTTAGACAAGGCCGGTGCTTATGGGATTCAGGGGCCATCATTGACCTTTATTTCAAAAGTAGAAGGCGATTATGCCAATGTGGTAGGATTTCCCTTGAGTCGTTTTGTTGTTGAATGCGAAAAGTTTCTTAAACCCTTAACACGTGGTCAATCATGGTTAGAATTATTCTAATATTGAGTCTTCTTATTTCATTTAATGCTTCTGCCGACTTCCTCGGATTTAAAACAGGGGATAGTTCTAGAAGCAAAATCCCGGACCAAATAGAAAAACTAAAAAAGCTTGAAGCTGAAGACAGTCCTGCTTACGAAGATAGTTTCAATAATTTAGTAAAATCCATTGAAAACAGTATGGAAGAAGAAAAGTTATTCTGTGCCGGAGAAACGGCCGATGCTGGCGGCAAGGTTATATCGAAAGAAAATAAACAGCTTTGTTTTAGGGACCTAAAAACCAACTATCTTGAAGCAATGGATACAATATTTAATTTGAAAAAGAAATATCTCGGGTTGATTCACAACCGGCAAATAGAAAAACTATCTGAAATTCAGAAAAAGCTAAAAGCAGATATAGACAAGAGCTTCTAATCTCTTTTTTCCATATCCTCTGTCTTCAACATCACCATGTTCGCCACAGTCGTTTTAGGCTTAAAACTTCTGGTTGCTACAAGTGAGCGCATAGGCCGAAAACTTTTTTGCTTCACTTTAAGTGGTTTTTCGAAGATTAAAACTTTAGATTCAAGATTCTCTTTCGTGTTCATAACGACCTCGGTTGTAAAAGCGTTTTGTAATTTCGCTTAGAAACCTTCAGTCAAAAGAAAGAGGGTTTGCTAGGCGGTTAGAGTAATAGGATCACTGGGCAACATGTTTCTCCTGTTGAAGTAATCTATCATTCCTGTCGGTAATAGCTTAAGAATCCTTGAGATATTACTGTCAGTGATATGCTTATTATAGCATTACCTTTTTTGAAGTGAAAAACTGGGTAAAAATTTACCTACAAAGTTGTCCTGTCCGTATTTATCGCCCCAAAGTAGAATGAAAGCATCGTAATTTTGATAAGTTAGGGGATATATGCGTCATTTGATCTTAGTCATGCTTCTGGGGGGTTCGGCCTGTAGCTCAATCCAAAAGATGGCCATAAGAAGCTCCTCGCCTATGTTTGTTGATGGCTCAAACAAACTCACAATAGAAAAAAACTGGGAGTTTTTTCGAGAAGCCGCTCCAGCGAATCTAAAATTCATCGAAATGATTTACCTCCAGGATAAAGATAATACTGAGCTTTTGGGTGCTCTTGTCAAAGGCTACGCCGGGTACGCTTATGCTGTTCCAGAAACTCTCGCATTCGGGGATGAAGTCGGTGGATTAGAAGAGTCCGTCCATAAGAAAAATGCAATCGCTTTGTACACTACTTCTTTAGACTATGGTTTGGAATATCTTCAAAAAAAAGATATTACAAAACAGGATTTGCTGACATTGGATGAAAAAGATTTAGAAAAGAAATTTAAAAAGAACTTGAGCAAGGCTGATTATACTACCGTTCTGTTCACTGCCCAATCATGGGGCAGCTTGCTTAACTTGCAAAAAGATAACGTTGCATTAGTATCCCATGTTCCTAAAATAAAATTTCTGTTTGATTGGGTTTGTAAAAAAGAACCGGACATCGAAAATGGAGTTTGTGATATATTCTACGCTCAGTATGAAGCCTCTCGCCCTCGCATGTTAGGTGGAAACCCAGAGAAGGCGAAGCTGTTATATGCAGAAGCAATCAACAAGCGACCTAAGCATTTACTTTTAAGACTAGGATTTATTCAATATTCTTTGATGCCTTCATTCGACCTCGAAGGTTATGACAAAGAAGCTAAAACCCTGAAAGAAGAGTTTGCCAAATGGGAAGATCTCAATCGAGACACATTGGAAGATACATCTGAATATAAAGCAGTAGAGCACTTAAATCTTTTTAATGCGATTGCTAAAAAGAGATTTGAGTTTATAGAGAAAAACAAAAAACGAATTTTTGAAGGATAAAAACATGTTTAAGAAAATTTTATTTGGAATAGTGTTAATGACGGCAACTGCCGCCTTTGGAGCACAACAAATCAAGCTCGCAGTACTCATTCCCGAAGGAACTACCTGGGGTAACAGTTTAAAGAAACTCTCAAAAGAAATTGAGTCTGCTACGAATAATGAAGTTAGTTTCAAGATATATTATGGTGGAGTCTCCGGTGATGAACCTGATGTAATTAGGAAAATCCGCATTGGACAACTACACGGTGGAGTTTTTACTGGGAAAGTATTGGGTGATCTTTTCGGTGATGTAAGAGCAATGGAAATCCCTTTCACTTTTTACGATAATGAGGCGAAAGCATCTGCTACTCTTGCGAAACTGACTCCTCAGTTTAATCAAGGATTAAAGAAAAAGGGATTTATCAATCTTGGCTTTTATGAGATTGGGCACGTTTATGTGGTCTCTACAAAAAAAATCTCAAACCTTGAAGAGCTTAAAGGTGTTAAAATGTGGTCTTGGGAAGGCGATCAATTGGTAGAGGCGATGTTAGAATCCCTAGGTCTGATTTCGGTGCCCCTTGCTATTCCAGATGTACTTTCTTCACTTTCAACAGGAATCATAAATGCGGCCTACGCTCCACCTTTAGCAATCCTCGCACTTCAGTGGCACACAAAAATTAAGTATCTTGTCGATTTTCCTACCGCCAACTCTCTTGGAGCACTACTGGTTTCAGATAAAATATGGTCTAAAATTAAACCTGAGCATCAGCAAAAAATTCTCGCATTGTCGAAGACGTTTGTTGACGATGCTAATGTCAGAAATGCTATTGAAAACAATGTTGCGAGGGCGCAACTGAAGAAGGGTGGAGTCGAATTTATTTCTTTTCCCAAAGCTGATTATATCAAGGCTGCAGCTGCAAGAGATCTTGTTATTGAGAAAGTAAAAGACAAATATATCTCATCTCAAGTCATTCAGATGCTTAATAAAGAAGCGAAATAGATGAAAGCAATTTCGATATTTGATGATGTTCTCGATAGGATTAGTCGCTATGGATTGGTTGCCTGTCTTTTTATCATTTTAAGTCTGGCCATGTTTGCCATCGTTTTAAGATGGCTCGGCTCAAGTTTTATGTGGATTGATCCTTTAATCCGTCACCTCGTTTTTCTTTCGGCCTTTCTTGGAGGATCACTGGCAACGAGCAAGAATGTTCACATTAAAGTGGATCTCCTTACCAAGTTAATTGAAATATCCCATTCGAAAATAGTTCATTGGGTGCATAAAAATTTAATTTCGATGTTTTGTCTTATCGTTTGTCTGGCCCTCACGAAATCTGGGTGGGACTTTTATCTGGTGGAAAAAGAGTTTGGGGTACCAGGATTTCTTAATCTGCATTCTGCAACACTTGTAGGAATTATTCCTTTCGGAATGGGACTAATCTCTCTACGCTTTTTTAATCAACTTATAATTGGTCTCTTGAATGGCGGTGAGAAATGAGTCTTTTCATTTACTCTACTATTATCATTTGTGCCCTTTTTGGTGCTCCCATTTTTACCGTCATGTCGGCCCTGGCACTTTCCGCATTTTATTTTAGCGGGATCGAACTTTCTGCAGTCTCGGTCGAAATTTATCGATTGGCCGGGGCGCCGACCATTATTACTATCCCATTATTTACTTTCGCAGGTTATGTTTTGGCGGAATCAAAAGCACCTGTAAGACTTTTGCGGTTGTCTAAAGCCTTTTTGGGATGGATCCCAGGGGGAACTGCAATCGTCTGTTTATTTATCTGTGCTTTTTTTACAGCATTTACAGGGGCTTCTGGAGTCACCATCATTGCCCTTGGTGGACTTCTTTATCCGATACTTATTGAGGAAGGTTACTCCGAAAAGTTCACTTTGGGTTTAATCACTACCTGTGGTTCATTAGGTCTACTCTTTCCACCCAGTCTCCCAATTATCCTTTATGGCATCATAGCAAAAGTTGATATTGATGATCTATTTCTAGCTGGGCTTATTCCAGGAATTCTCCTGATGGTTATTCTTGGCTCGTATTCAATTTACAAGGCACGCAATAATCCGAATAAAATAAAACATGTTTTTTCGATTAAGGAACTTAAGGCTTCGGTTTGGGAAGCTCGCTTTGAAATACCACTCCCCATTTTCGTTTTAGGTGGTATCTATGGGGGAATCGTCACTGCGACAGAAGCTGCGGCACTTTCTGCTTTTTATGTTCTGATCATCAATGTTTTTGTTACCAAAGACCTTTCGATGTCCAAAGATATCCCCAAAGTCATAGTAGATAGCTTAACTCTGGTCGGGGCGATTTTATTGATTCTATGTTGTGCGCTTGGCCTAACAAACTATCTTGTTGATGAAGAAATACCAATGAAGATATTGGCCACAATGAGCACACTCATTACCAATAAATATCTTTTTCTTCTCGTGCTAAATATCTTTTTACTCGTCGTTGGCTGTTTGATGGATATTTTTAGTGCCATTATTGTCGTGGTACCACTTATTGTCCCGATTGCTGAGCAATTTGGTGTGAATCCGCTTCATCTGGCGATTGTCTTTTTAACGAATCTTGAAATTGGTTATATAACTCCGCCTGTAGGAATTAATCTTTTTATAAGCTCTTTTAGGTTCAATCGACCAGTTTTGGAGCTTTACAGGGCCAGTATTCCCTTTTTATTCCTAATGATAATTGCCCTCATTATGATAACCTACATACCATGGTTCACATTATTCTGGTTCAATTCTTAATCTTTCTGTCCCTGGCATTGCCGGTTCAGGGACAGGTCAAAATGGATCGCATTCACTCTGAGGGATATCTCGGAGAGAAGAGACTTGATTCTTATTCAAGTCGTTGGCAGCCGCTGATCTTCATGGATTTCTACCAAGGAAAGATGGCATTTCAAGATGAGCTTTTCTTTCAGAACTA